>NZ_JBSFYR010000134.1:0-14496 GCF_053599875.1 Streptomyces sp. NPDC005151
CCTGGAGCGACATGGCGGCAAGAGCCCGGCCGGGGTCGCGGTCCGCGTCCTGTGCCGGATCCTCGCGCTCACAGCGGCGATCTGGCACAACGACAAGACCGGGCAACCAGTCAAACGGTCACTGACTGCCTACGATCACTGACCGCAACGACACCCCTTGGACTCATTCATCTAGTGCTGTCACCGCATTGGTTCGCCGGGTTGGTGGTCGTGGCGGTTGGATGTGCGGTGACATCCGATCCGACTGCTGGAGGTGCGGTGGCCGAGCCCGTCCGTGTGCGCAGATTGACCGACCAGGAGGGGCGGCGGCTGCAGCAGATCGTGCGCCGGGGCAGCACCAGTTCGGTGCGCTTCCGGCGCGCGATGATGCTGCTGGCCTCGGCCGGCGGCAACCGCGTTCCGGTCATCGCCCAACTGGTCCAGGCCGACGAGGACACCGTCCGCGATGTCATCCACCGGTTCAACGAGATCGGCCTGGCCTGCCTGGACCCCAGGTGGGCGGGAGGCCGAGCTGGACGCGGCCATACGGGGGCCGGACCGCTACGGTCGGTCGTCGCCGTGGCCGCAGGCCTGGTGTCGTCCGCCGTGCACCGCCGCGTACGCCGACGGGCGGGGCGCGGCGGTGGCCCGGTCGAGTCGCGCGACCGCGGCCCGGCCCGCCGATGAGTGCGCGTCGTGGACGACCCGGCCGCCCATCAGTGTCAGCTCGACACGGGTGTCGCTGATGTCGGCCACAGGGCATTGCGTCACATCACGGTCGAGAACGATCAGATCCGCCGCCAGACCGGGCCGGACCGTTCCCGTCAGCTGGTCCATGCGCAGCTGCCATGCCGTGCCGTACGTGTGCATCCGCAGCGCCGACGTACGGCTCAACCCCTCCAACTCCCGGTAGAGCGGCCCCTCACCTTCCGCGCCCGTGCGGTCGATCGCCGTACGGATCTGGTTCCACACCTGGAGCGGGTCCACCGGCCAGTCCGAACCGCCCGAGAGCCGGGCCCCGTGCCGCTCCAGGGAGCGGGCAGGGTACATCCACCGGTGCCGCTCGGGCCCGATGTACGGCAGGAGCGCCTCCATCGTCCATGTGTCCTGTAGCGCCCACTGGAGCTGCATGCAGGCCACCACGTCCAGTGCGGCGAACCGCCCCAGATCCGCCGGGTCCACCAGCTGGAGGTGTGCGATGGTGTTCCGGGCGTCGCGCAGCCCGGTAGTGCGCCGGGCGTAGGCATACCCGTCGAGCGCCGTGCGCACCGCGCGGTCGCCGAGCCCATGGGCGTGCATCTGCCAGCCGGCCCGGTTGAAGGCCGCGGTCAGCTGCCCGTAATCCTGCCCGGAGACATACAGCTCACCGCGGTTGTCCGTCGGGCGTCCGGAGCCGTCCAGATAGGGCGCCAGGAGCGCCGCCGTCTGCGCCGGGTACTCGATCACCCCGTCGAGGAACACCTTGACCGTCCCGAACCGCAGCCCAGGTACGTTACGGAAAGAGCTCTGCAGCCCGCGCGCATACGCAAGCGCCGCCTTCGGATCCTTCGCCAGGTCTGCGTCGATCCTGATCGCGGGGACGATCCGCTGCGGCAACGACCCCGCGTTCGCCAGAGCCTGATACGTCGCCAGCCCGCTCTGCCCGACCGCCGCGTCCATCATCGTGGTCACCCCGGAGGCCGCCGCCTGGGCGAGGACCCGGGAGCAGGCGGCGACCAGATCGGCCTCGCTCGGCTCAGGGATGTGGCGGGTCACCAGGGCCTGGGCGTCGTCCTTGAGCACCCCGCTGGGCTGCCCGTCAGGCCCCTTCACGATCTTTCCGGCCACAGGATCGGGGGTCGCCGCGGTGATGCCGGCGATCTCCAGGGCGCGGGCGTTGACCCAGGTGTTGTGGCCGTCGCCCCCGGCGAGGGCGACCGGGCGGCGTGTGGGGAGACGGTCGAGCACGGAGTGGTGGGGGAGGGTGCCATGCGGCAGTAGCCCGATCGGGTTCCAGTCCGAGACCACCAGCCAGCCGTCGGGCTCCTGGCCGGGCGTGTCCTGGAGGAAACCGGTGAGGATCGCGAGGAGTTCCTCGGCGGTCGTCTCGGCGCCCGCCAGGGAGGGGCGCAGCGAACGCTCACCCGCGCCGAGCGGGTGCACATGGCCGTCGTGGATGCCGCTCATCACGGTCGCCCCGTGCGCGTCGACGATCTCGGTATCCGGTCCGGCGAGGCGGTGCAGTTCGCGGCCCCGGCCGGTGGCGAGAATCCGGCCGTCGCGCCCGACGGCCACGGCCTCGACGGGGCGGGCACCGGGCAGCCCGGTGAACACCCGTGCATTGTGGATGACCATGGCCGCGGCACTCCGGTGCGCGGCACTCCGCTGCGCGGCACTCCGCTGCGCGGCGGCCGCGGGGCCGGCCGCCGCACCCACCAGTCCGGCCGCACCCGCGGCGAGCATGGTCCGCCGGGCGAGAGAAGAAGTCATGGCCACTCCAAGGGTTGGGCTGCATACGCTGTGGCCGGACCCTCGTTGATTAACGCCGTAACCAGAACCCGCCCGGAATGACGGAATCCGTAGGATGACGCCATGCCAGGGCCCACCCTCGCCGATGTGGCACGCGCCGCAGAGGTCTCCACCGCCACCGTCTCGCACGCTCTCAACGGAACAGGCCGGCTCACCGACTCCACGCGCCGCCGGGTCCGCGAGGTGGCCACCATGCTCGGTTACGGTTCCCAGCGGACCGCGCGGACCGGGAAAACCCTGGGCGTGGCCGTCACGACCTACGCCGGATTGGCCTGGAACTTCTTCGACGTCCCGTACTTCGCCCGGCTCCTCGCCGTCGCCACCGCCACCGCGCACGCCCACGGCTACGCCCTGACGATCCTCCCCGCCGGCTGCGGGGCCGAGACGTCCTGGCACACCCTCACCGTGGACGGCATGCTGCTCCTCGACAGCCCCACGGACGACCCGGTGCTACGTGCGCTGCGCGCCCGGGGCATCCCGCTCGTCTTCGACGGCCGACCCGTCGATCCGAGGCCCGGGGACGTCTGGGTCGACAACGACCACACCGCCACCACCCGCGAGGTCCTCGGCCACCTGGCCGCCTCGGGCGCCCGGCGGATCGCCCTGCACGCCGGGTACGGCGACGAGCACTACACCCGGGCCGTGACCCGCGCGTACGAGCAGTGGTGCCACGAACACGGCCGGACTCCACTGGTCCTCACCTTCGACCCGTACGACGTCCCCGGCCACGGCCTCGACGCCGTCTTCGCCGCCCGCGCCTGCGACGCGGTCTACGCGATCTACAACTCCGGCGGCCGCCAGGTCCTGGCCGCAGCGGCCCGCCACGGCCTGCGGATCCCCGACGACCTCCTCCTCGTCTGCACCAGCGAGGACCAGGCCTACGCCGAGAACGATCCGTCGGTGAGCACCGTGACCCTGCACCCCGCAACGATCGCCGAGACCGCGGTGACGGCCCTGGTCTCCCGCCTGTCTCCCACCACCCCGCCACCACCCCCTGGCGCCCTGACGGTCCCGGCGGCCCTCCACCCCCGCCGCTCCTCACGCCGCCGGGCCCGGCCTGGCTGTACTCGGCCGGGAGGTTGATAACACGCCCCTGTCGGTTGTTGGTCATGGAAGGACCTCCGGGCGTAGGGCCTTCTCCGCGCCGAGATCAGCAACAGCTTCCCGACCTCCGGTCACAGGACGCGACTCCCAGGCAGGCGGTCACGTCATGCCCTACCCTCCCGGGCGGGGCACCAGTGCTTCCTGGTCCTCACGACCGAAGCGAAGAGTCCCGTGCCGGGCGGCCGGGGAGACCTCCGCCCGCGCCGACGCCGACCTGGAGGGCCGCCAATGCCCCGCCGAACGCCGCCAGTCGTCGCGTACTCCGGTCGAGTTCGGAGTGGCCGAGGCAATGCGTCCTCGCCGAGGCAATGGGCAGGCCCGCGCCGGGAGGGCTCAGGCTCCGGGCTGCGCGGTGTCCGGTGCGGCGGCCTCCGCTGTGCGGCGACGTGACTCGCCCTCCTGGGCGAGCCGCCGGAGCAGGGCGAGGACCGGTTCGAGGAGCAGGGTGAGAATCGCGGCCCGTTCGGCGAGCGCCATCCGGTCCTCGATGCCGTCGAGCTGGTCGAGGTCCAGCCGCGCCACGGCGGCGGCCAGCCTGGCGTACGGGAGGAGGTCGTCCACGCCGAAGTCCACTCCGAGGCGGCTGAGCTCTCGCAGGCTCGCGGCCAGCGCGCGGCGGTGGGGCGAGGCTTCCGATACGTCCCACTCCATGGCCTCCACGAGGCTGTCGACGCGCTCCGTCAGCTCCTCGGCGCCGGTCGATCCGGTGGCATCGGCCGGGGTGCGCAGGGCGTAGTGGATGACGCCGAGCATGCCGCGCGGATCATGCGGCTGGTCGATCTCGGCGAGCACCTCACGGGCAGCGGCGAAGGACAGCCCTCCCAGCGTTGTCAGCGCCCGGATCAGCCGCAGGCGCTGAATGTGCTCCTCGCCGTATTCTCCCCGAGGCACTGCGCGAACTGCCGCGCTACTTCCTCGCGGAATGCGAGCGCGACTTGGGGCACTTCGACGACTCGCTGGACGGGATGCGCCAGGTCGCCGATGCCGGAGGCCGTCTCGCCCCCACAGCGGCACGCGGCCTGGTGCACCTGGCCCGCCGGGTCGGCCGGTTCGAACGCGTTCGTATCGCCGTGGACGCCCTCGGGCCGGAGGGCCGGGCCGACCGGGCCCGCGGCGACCTCTGGTGGACGCAGGGCAACATCGGACCGGCGTGCTCCGCCTACGCCGGGGCCCGGGACGAGGCACTCGGCCTCGACCAGCGGGGCGAGGCGGCGCTTTCCCAGGCCTGCCTGGCCTTCGCCGCCGCCTTCCAGGACCGCCCTCGCGCCGCGGAACAGGGGTTGCGGCCTGGCGACGGTAGTGGCTGGCTTGGGATCGGGCCTGGTGGCGGCGTCTCCAGCGGGACCAGCGCAGTCGGTGGGCTGTGCCGTGGGCGCGTTCTGCGACGAGGGCGATGAACAGGTGGGCGATCTCGTTGCAGGTCAGCGGGATCAGATCGTCGGGGGCGGGCTGGTGGGTGTGTTCGTCGGCGCGGACGACGGCCAGGAAGGCGTGGGCGAGCATGGCCAGGGTGACCCAGCGCGACCAGGACGCGTAGCGGCGGACCTGGTGCTCGTCCAGTCCGGCCAGGCCCTTGCCGGACTGGAATGTCTCCTCGACCCGCCACCTTGATCCCGCGACCCTCACCAGGGTCGTCAGCGGTACCGGCTGGGGCGAGTAGCAGCGGTAGTAGGCGAGTTCGCCGGTGGTGCGGTTGCGGCGGATCAGCAGGTGGCGGTGGCCGGGGGCTGGGTTGGGCAGGTCGATGTGGGCCCAGTCGTAGAAGCGTTGCCCCTTGGCTCCGGCCCCGGCGGACAGCTTCTGCCAGGCCCGCTTGGGCAGCTTCCTGGCCAGGATGTCCGCGCGGAACTTGCCTGCCTGTGTGGTGACTTCGTGGTTGCAGGCCACGGCCAGCACATACCCGGTGCCGCGTTCCTCCAGGGCGGTTCGCAGTTTGGGGTTGCCGCCGTAGACCTCGTCGCCGGCCACCCAGGGGGCGTGGTGGCCGGCGTCCAGGAACCGGGCGATCATGCGGGCGGCCAGTTCGGGCTTGGTGGCGAACGCGGTGTCGGGGTCGAGTCCCGCCGTGCGGCAGCGGTCGGGCTGGTCGGTCCAGGAGCGCGGGATGTACAGCTCGCGGTCTACCGCGGCGTGACCCCGCTGGCCTGCGTAGACCAGGTAGACGGCGACTTGGGAGTTCTCGATCCTGCCTGCGGTGCCGGTGTACTGGCGTTGGACGCCGACGGTGTGCGTGCCCTTCTTCACGTCGCCGGTCTCGTCGACGACGAGCACCGCATGGTCGTCGTTGAGGTGCTCGGCCACATAGTCGCGCAGGTCGTCGCGGATGGCGTCGGCGTCCCACTTGGCGCGGTTCAGCAGGTGCTGCATGCCGTCCGGGGTCGCTTCCCCGGCCCGCTCGGCGATGGTCCAGCAGTTCTTTCGGGGCAGGTCCGAGAGCAGTCCGAGCACCAACCGCCTTATCCGGCGGCGGGGTTCGACCCGCCTGAACCGGCCTGCGACGCGATTCATCAGGGCCTCGAATGATTCCTGCCAGCGGGCAGGGTCTACGCTGTGACCTGTGGCCACCACATGATCTTCAGTCTTCACACACCGATGATCAACGGTGGCCGTATCCGTCTCCCAGCCCACCCAACTGCAAGATCACGATCTCTGGCTGGAGTGTAGGTCGCGCTGATAACAGGTGTCTGGCTTACCGCCGAGGTCGGCCGGGTCGGCCTGGCCGACCGGGATGAACCCGGCCTTGGCCAGCACCTTCTGGGACGCAGCATTGTCGTGGGCGGTGGCCGCCCGCAGCCTGCGCAACCCGTGCCGCGCCGCCGCCAGCTGGCACAGCTCCTGGACGGTCGCGGTCGCCACGCCGCAGCCAGCGACGTGCTGCGCGACCCGGTAGCCGAGTTCGGCAATGCCGTCCTCGAAGTCGTACAGGTTGAACCGGCCCAGAACCGAGCCATCCTCGGCAACGAGCACGTAGAAGGCGCTGATGCCGGCCTCTTGCTCAGCCAGCAAGGCGCTGAGCCGGTCGGTGAACTGGTCGTAGAACTCGTCGCCGCGGTCGGAGACCGAGGCAGCGAAGTAGGCGCGGTTCGCCAGCTCGAAGGCCAGGACCGCCGAGGCATGGTCGGCATGCAGCCGTTGCAACTCGGGCATTGCCCAACCGTACCCCGATGGTGCACTGAGGCCACCTGAGTTTCCGCCGGCGGCAGACAGCCCCAAGACCCAAGGCACATAACGATCTACGACTGAAGGGCTAGGGCGTTTCTTTCCGATCAGTTGCTGAGCAACTCGGCGAGGGTAACGGCGTGTTGATCGTTGATGACACCGGCTTCGTGAAGAAGGGCACCACCTCCGCCGGAGTGCAGCGCCAGTACTCCGGCACCGCCGGACGAACCGAGAACTGCAGCCCCGCCGAGCTGGAGGAAGCGAGGGGGCGGCTGCGCGCGTGCGTACGCGGGGAGGAGTTCGCCCCCCGGGCGCCGTTGGTTTTACAGTCCCGACAACTGCCTCGGAGATGGCGTGTTCTGATACCGGTCGGCACAGCCGGTGAAGAGACCGGCTGTGCCGACGACCCGTGCCGCGCTGCTTCGGCCGGCGGACGGCCGACGTCAGGGCTTGATCGGCTTCACCTTCGTGTCGACGCCGTTCACCCGCACGGTGACGTTCCCCTGGTTCCGCGCCCGGTCGGCCACGATCCTGTAGGACGTGACTTTCCCGTCGCGCCACTCACAGCGGACCTCGTAGCCGCCGCGGGCGCGGAGCCCGGTGAAGGAACCCTTGGCCTTCCATTCGTCCGGCAGGGCGGGCAGCAGGTGGATGACGCCGTCGTGGCTCTGCAGGAGCATCTCCGCCACGGCGCCCGAGATGCCGAAGTTGCCGTCCATCTGGAAGGGCGGGTGGTTGCAGAACATGTTGGGCAGCGTGTTGTAGGTCAGTAGTCCGCGCAGCATGATCTGGGCGCGGTGCCCGTCACCGAGGCGGGCGAAGAGGGCTGCCCGCCAGGGCCAGGTCCACGAGCGGCGGCTGTCGCCCGACACCGTCGCGGCCGTGAACGGGACGCCTTCCTTCTCGCCGCACCGTGCCTTGAGCGAGACGAGGGCGGCGGCCGCGAAGTCGGCCGTCTTCGGGGTGATTTGGCGGCCCGGGTAGACCGCGAAGAGGTGCGAGGTGTGGCGGTGGATGTCGCTGGGGTCGTCGATGTCCTTCTGCCACTCCTGCAGCTGACCCCACTTGCCGATCTTGTTCGGCGCGAGGCGCGCCTGCATGGCCACGACCTTGGCCCGGTAGTCGGCATCCGCTTCGAGCGCCGCCTCGCAGTCGAGGTAGTTCTGGAACAGGTCCCAGATGATCTGCTGGTCGTACATGACGCCGTCCTCGCGCGGCCCGTGCTCGGGGGACCAGCCGTCCGGCGAGACGAGGAGTCCGTCCTCGCGCTCCTTGAGACGGTCCTCCCAGAACTCGCAGATCTCCTTGATCATCGGGTAGGCGACGGTGCGGAGGTAGACCAGGTCCTGGGTGAACGCCCAGTGCTCGTAAAGGTGCTGCGCGTACCAGGCGCTCGCGACGGTGTTCCACTCCCATGCGTTGCCGCCGAAGATGCTCTGGCTGGTGCGGGCGGTCCAGCCGCGCGTGTCCTTGCCGAAGGCATTGCGGGTCGCCACGCGGCTGGGCACCGCCACCTGCTTGATGAACCCGACGAGTGCCTCGTGGCACTCCGGCAGGTTCGTCGTCTCGGCTCCCCAGTAGTTCATCTGGACATTGATGTTGGTGTGGTAATCGGAGGCCCACGCCGGCGTGTTGCTGTCGTTCCACAGACCCTGGAGGTTGGCGGGCAGACCCTTCGGGCGCGAGGAACTGATCAGCAGGTATCGGCCGAAGTCGAACATCGTCTGCTCGAGGGTCGGGTCCTCCCCGCCCTCCGCGTAACGCGCCAGCCGGGCGTTGGTCGGCAGGGCGACGACGGTGTCGTCGGAGGTGCCCCAGGCGACGGAGACGCGGTTCATGAGGGCGCGCATCTCGGCGGTGTGCTTGTCGCGCAGCTGCTCGTAGGACAGGGCGGCCGCCTTGTCGAGCGCCGCGGCGACGACCGGTCCCGGATCGGCTCCGCGCCACCCCGCGGCGGCGTCGAGCTTGTAGTTGGTACGGGCGTCGAGGAGCAGGGTCAGGGTCGTGCAGCCGGTGAACCGGAGCACCGACCCGTCGGTGCTGAAGTCGCCGTCGGTGTGTACGGCCTGGACGGTGCACGCGTGCTTGAGGCCGTTGCCCATGACACCGCTGAAGGCCACCCGCCGGGCGTCGGCGTCGACGGTCGTCGGGGCCTGATCCTGTCCGGATGTCAGCGAGATCGCTCCGGAGAGTCCCTGGTCGCTGTCCGACGTGTACCGGAAGACCATGACGTCCGCGGACCGGCTGGCGAAGGCCTCCCGCAGGACGCGCCGCCCCGGCTCGCCGAAACGGGTGACATGGACACCCTCGAAGAAGTCCAGGGCGCGCTGGTAGTCGACGAACGTGGACTGCATGCGCGTGTCGAACCCCTTGCCTTCCAGGACGATTTCCGCGATCTGGAAGCCGGTGGACGACTCGCCGGGGGTGAACGTGAGCCGGTAGGTGCGGTAGGCCGTGCTGTTGGTGATCCGGAAGGTCCGGGTCTCGCCGCGGCCGGCGAAGGGCGCGCCGGGGTTCTGCGTGTCGAGGGTCACCCAGGCTTGCCCGTCCTGCGACGCCTCGAGCGCCCATCGCCGGGGGTCGTCCTGCGGACGGTCCGGGGCCGCCCTCAGCGTGTACGAGGTGACGGCGGCCGTGGTGGACAGGTCGGCCTGCCAGACGACCGCCGGTGCGACGGCGTCGACCCGCCAGACCGTGGCCGGATCACGGTCCACCGAACTCGAGATGTCCGTGGCCTGGGACCCGGTCCCGGAACCGGATCCCTTGGAGTGCCCGCTGGGCGACGACAAGTACAGCGAGCCGCCGCCGCCGAGGTCGACGCCGGACAGACCGATCTCGCTCACCTGGAAGTGACTGACTCCTGCTTCGGGAACGAAGTCGAACCGGTAGAAGCGGTAGGCCGCGGTGTCGGCACAGGTGAATTCCTTCGTCTGGAAACGGCTCTCGAAGGGCGTCGCCAGAGTGCGGCTGTCCAGCCTGGTCCAGGTGGCGCCGTCGGCGGAACCGGAGAACGTCCACTCCTGCGGGTCGCGCTGCGGCACGTCGTTGGCACTCGTCAGACGGTAGGACGCGACCTCGACGGGTTCGGGAAGCTCGACCTGCCACTGCACCTTCGAGCCGGGCGCCTCGATGCACCACTTGGTGCTCGAGTTACCGTCGTACGTCTTGTCGACGCCCTCCGTCGAGGAGGTCCGGTACGGTCCCCCCGGGGCCGTGACCTTCGTACGGCGACCGAAGGTGACGACGACATTACCGAAGTTCCGGTACGAGCCGAAGCCGGTCATGCTGGTGTCGAAAGCGCCGTCCGGCTGGCCCGCGAGTGCGTTGTCGTAGTTGTTGACACCACCCCAGAGACTCTGCTCGTTGAACTGGATACGCTCCTCGCTGGGGTTGGCGAAGAGCATGGCGCCCAGCCGGCCGTTGCCGATCGGCAGGGCCTGCGACTGCCAGTCCATGGCGGGGACCGAATACTTCAGCGCCTTGCGCGACAGGGTCGGCCACTGGACGGACGCCGCCGCGGCGGCCCCCGCGGCAACGGCCTGTCCCACAGGGATTCCCCCGGTCAGCTGAGTGATCAGCGGCGTGAGGGCGAGGGCACCGCCGAACTTGAGGATGCTTCGTCTCTGCGGATGGGGTTCATTGGTCACGAGAGACCTCCTGGCCCATTGATCGGTTCTTTAATGGAGGGGTGGGGGGGATGCATCGACGTATGCCGAGGGCGAGGCCATTTCACCGGACGACAGATCGGATGTCTAGAGGGTGCGGCACTGTCTCTACTGGTCGCCCCTCCCCTAGTTTTTTTAGGGGGTGTTCCTGGTTCAGATCAAGGTGTGAGGTCAGGCTCGAAGAAGTTGCTGTTGGCGGTGGGTGTGGGTATGCGGAAATTGGGGTGCCGGAACCGGGCGTGCGTCCCTATCCTCGGCCCCATGCGCCACGAATCCGCCCTGCTGAACGTCATCGATGTGGAAGCCACCTGCTGGGACGGACAGCCGCCGCCCGGCTCTGTGAACGAGATCATCGAAATTGGTCTCACCGTCGTGGACGTGTCAGCACGGCGCCGCGTGTCCCGGTACCGTGCCCTGGTCCGCCCTGCCCGGTCGGCGGTGAGCGACTTCTGCACCGAACTGACCGGACTGACGCAAGCCGAGGTGGAACGGGGCGTCACCTTCGCCGAGGCATGCCGGATCCTCGTCGAGGAGTACGAGGCCGGGGAGCGTCCCTGGGCGAGCTGGGGCGAGTACGACCGTCGGCAATTCGCTCGGCAGAGCCGGGCCGACGGGGTGGCGTACCCGTTCGGCTATCCAACGGAGCGCAGCCACACCAACGCCAAGGCCGTATTCGCCGCGGCCTACGGGCTGCGCAAGAAACCCGGCATGGACCACGCCCTGCAGATCGCCGGACTGCCGCTTGAGGGACGCCATCACCGCGGCGAGGACGACGCGTGGAACATCGCCGCACTCGTCCTCGATCTGTTGGGCCGTGGGGCTTGGCCAGTCACGGCCACAGTCGCCTAGTCCAGGTCCTCTCTTCCGGATCTTGCTGGACGCGCGACGCCGGGTATCCCTCCCCTAACCCCTAGGGGCCGGGGGATCCGCGCGCTGATCCGACAAGCCCGGAAGATAGGGAGGCCGCGCCGATTGGGCCGAGGCGCCGGCCTGGTCCGCCACCGCCGCTCCCGAGGAGCTCGCCGCCGACAAGAACTTGGCCACCGGTCGGGCGCTCGACCCGCGCCGCTCCACCCGTACCACCGCCCGCGACACGGCCGAACTGCTGCAGGCGATCTGGGCCGATTACACCGGGCCCCTGCTGTCTGCGTGTGGGTGCGGACGGTGGTGGGGTGTCAACTGATTGACGCCGCCGTGTCGTTGGCTTCCGTCCGCCGGTGTGGGCGGTTGCGAAGAGCGGCAGCCCGGTCGGCGTGGTGCGCAACGAGGTCGGCGTCGTCGCCCACCCAGGCGGAGGCCGAAACGCGGCAACCGTGTTCACCCGCTCCCGCCCGGACGCCGACGACACGGCGCTCGGCCGCGCCGTCGGCGCTGCGGCCGCCCGTGCCGTCGCCGCGCTGCGGGCCGGGGTGTCCACGGCGTGACTGCCGGCAGGTGGCCGGTCGGCCGCCGACCCGGAGAGATGAACGACGAGGAGCAGGACTCCAGCAGGACGGCGGCGCGTCGTCCTACTCCGCAAGTTGGATCACGAGCCCGTCCCCGCGCCGTACGGGCACGAGTGGGGACGAACAGAGACTGGAGGCAATCCGAAACACTGATTCTGTACAGAGGACTGGCATGGCTCTACGAGGCGCCCGAACGATTTCCGTGCTGACGGTCGGCGCGGTGACGACCGTGATGGCAGCGCTCACCCCCGTGACGGCGTTCGCGGCGGGGGATCCGCTCCAGCAGTACGCGCAGCAGAAACTCCGTTGGGAACGCTGCGATACGGGCCGGCCGGCGGCCCTGGAGTGCGCGAAGGTCAAGGTGCCGCTGGACTACAGCGCCCCCGGGGGCCGGAAGATCGACCTCGCGATATCGCGGATCAAGGCGGGCAGCGCGAAGGAGCGGCACGGCGTGCTGCTGATGAATCCCGGGGGACCGGGCGTTCCGGGGCTGACCATGCCCGCGGAGATGGAGTCGCTGCTGCCGGCGGAGGTACGAGAGCGGTTCGACCTGATCGGCTTCGACCCGCGCGGGGTCGGGCAGAGTGCGCCGATCGGCTGCGGCCTGACGGACGACGAACAGACCTTCCAGCACCCCTACACCGCAGGGACGTTCGCGAAGGACGTGGCCCGGGCCCGGACGGTGGCCGACAAGTGCTGGGCCAAGGCGGGGGACGTGATGCCGCACATCACCACCCGCAACACGGCACGGGACATGGACGTCGTCCGGGCGGCACTGGGAGAGAAGAAGATCTCCTACTTCGGGTACTCGTACGGTACCTACCTGGGCGCCGTCTACACGCAGATGTTCCCCCAGCGCTCGGACCGGTTCGTGCTCGACAGCGCGCTCGATCCGACGCTCGCGTGGCGAGGGCTGTTCCGGGGATGGTCGGCGGGGGCCGAACTCGCCTTCACCCGGTGGACCGAGTGGGCCGCCGCACGCAACGCCACGTACGGGCTGGGCCCGACTCCGGCGGAGGTCCGGAAGACGTACTGGGAGCTCATCGCCCACGCCGACCGCACGCCCATCCCGACGCAGGGCGGGGCGCTCAGCGGCGGCGCCATCCGTTCCGCGTATGGCGCGTTCGTCCACGTCGAGGCCGTCACCCCGTGGATCGTCGGGTTGAAGGCTGTGGCCGCGGTCGGACCGCCCGCGCCGGCCACGCTGACCGCGTCGGCAGTGTCGGCCGGATCGGCGGCCCCCGGCTCCGCCCCGGTCCGGTCCGCCGATGCGGGGGCGTTCGCTGCGGACGTTCCGGCGGACAACGCGTCCGCCGTCGTATGGGGCGTCTTCTGCGGCGACACCCGCAGCTGGCCGCGCAACCCCGAGCAGTACCGCCGGGACGTGATCCGAGACCGAGCCACGTACCCGCTGGCCGGCGACCTGGGGGCCAACATTCAGCCGTGCGCGTTCTGGAAGTCGGCGGCAAGCGAGCCGGCCACCGTGGTGAGCAACGACGTCAACGCGCTGATCGTGCAGAACCAGTGGGACCCGCAGGCGACGCTGGCCATGGCGCAGGGCATGCGTCGGGCGCTGCACGGTGCGCGGATGGTCACGGTGGCCGGCGGTGAGGGCCACGGCGTGGTGGTGGCCGGCCCGTCCTGTGCGGATGCCAGCGTCACGCGGTACCTGACCACGGGCCGGCTGCCCGCGAAGGACCTGACCTGCGACGGCTAGCTAGCTAGGACCTGTTCTGAGTCCGGATCACAATCAGAGCGTTCGCCCTTCGGTCGGGTGCTTCGGTTGGTAGCACGGCTGTATGACGCGTGGTGATCTGAGCGATGGTGAATGGGAGTTGATCGAGCCGCACCTTCCGCTGGGGTGTCCGGGCCGATCCCTGACCTGCGCAGCTACTTCGAGGGCGGCTGCGCGCGTGCGTACGCGGGGAGGAGTTCGCGTACCTGGCAGGACTCTCGTACCTGATGGCCGACGAGGAGCCGCCGGCCGAACTACCCCGAGCGCGGTGGCTGGACGGACAGGCCTCCGTACAGGCACGCTGTGTCGCGATCGTCGAAGTTCGGCGCCGGGAGGCTGCCGCGATCAGAGGAGAATGAGCCGGTGGCGAAGTACACCACGCTGGAACAGATCGACCTGCGGGCCGTGGCCGACAGCTACGGCCTCGACGATCCGCGGCTCGCCCCGCTGTCGGGCGGCGCGGCCAACTCCAGCTTCCGCCTCTCCACCGCCTCTGCCGAATTCGTCCTGACCATCCTCGACAACCACGACACGGCAAGCGCCGAGTCGATGGACCGGTGCACAGTCAACTGATCAGACGGTCGAGCGATCGAGCCATCGGGCATCGAGCAATCGAGCGAGAACGGGAGCGCGATGTGAGCGGGGCTGGGGGGCAGGACGGGTCGTCCGTGTCCGAAGAAGAGTGGGAGCGGTTCCTCCGTGAATCGGTTACGGGTGCGGCCGGGGCCCCCGTGGAGCCGCCGGCGCGCGCCCGTGGGGTGGAGCGGCGGCTGCAGGAGCGCTCCGGGCAGCCGGAAGGCTGGCGTACGCGGCGGCCGGGCGAGTGCGGGAGCCTTGTCAGCGGACGACGTCGAACACGTTCTTCTGCAGGCCGTTGGCGTAGGCCTCGTGCTCGACCAGC
>NZ_JBSFYR010000135.1:0-14409 GCF_053599875.1 Streptomyces sp. NPDC005151
GACTCGTCGACCCCAGCGAACTCGCCACCTACGTCATGCACGCAACATCAACGACGGGCTGACGCGACACACTCCATTAATTTATCGACGCCCCCAGTGAAGTACGCGACCCTCGCCCGCCAGCTCCTCCACGATCCGACCGACCAGGCGCCGAATCTGTCGGGCGCAGAGTAGGCGTCACTGGCGGCGCAGGGTTGTCGTCAGGGCGGCCACCCAGTCCTACGGCGGTCCGGCCCTCGGCGGTCCGGGCGAGGCAGATCTGTCGTGTGGCGCTTTTCCGCTCAGGTGGTGGTCGGCCAGGTCGGGAGCGTCGGCGACCACGCGCCGCAGGTGTCCGTGTTGGCGCCCCGTCAGCCATGACTCACAGCGGCGAGAGAATCATGAGGATCTCATCGCGGTCGTCACCTGCGGCAAGCCGAAGGGCACCCGGCCAACTTCCTATCTCCTTATGCGGATCTCAGCAACCCGGCCCTGGCGAGGAGAGGCTAACGGCCTTGTGCCCGCATGCTCTTGGAGCGGCGGAACGGGGCCTCCAGCAGAACGCCCATCAGCTCGGTCTCGCTGGTCCTGGTGAGCAGCCGCTTGGGCACGATCAACAGGCCGGCCTTCCAGCCGAGGCGGCCGGTCACCACGTAGACCCGCTCCGTCTCGTAGTAGCGGTACATGGTGCGCCACGGCACCCGCATGAGCTCCTCGGAGCCGCGGGAGACGACGAAGCCGGCGTCGTCGACGACGGCCTGCTTCTCCCCCGTGGCCTGTTCGGCACGGAACATGCGGCCGGCGAGCAGCGGGGGCAGGAACAGGCCGAGCACACCGTAGACCAGAGCGAGCGTCAGCAGGCCAGCGTTGATCGGGCCGCCGTGAGCGGAGGGCCTCAGGCTCAGCGCCGCCATCAGGGCCGCGGCCACGACAATGAGCCACCGCAGGCGTCGGAACCACCCGGTCGCTGCGAGGGCCTCGTCGAACTCCTCCCGCGTCAGGATTCCGCTGAAGGTGATGGTTGTCTGCCGTATGTCGTCCACGGGCGCGGAGCCTACAGGTTCGCGCCTGGCCCGCCAGGGCCTGGTCGGGAACATAGGTCCTAATGACCTGAGTCTGAGGTTCGGCGTTAGTTCGATATGAGTCGTCCTGATCCGAAGATTCCGCCGTTGTCGGTGACTGATGCCCAGCGGGCTGTATTGGAGGGCTGGGTGCGTCGTCGTACGACGACGCAGCTCCTGTCTCAGCGATCGCGGATCGTACTTGAGTGCGCGGCCGCCGCGGGAATCAGCGGCGGCCCCACGCCCCTGCTCGACTGGATGATGGCCCGCCGCATGGACGTGGTGATCCTCTCCGAGGAGGGCCCCGACCGGTGACCGACCGCTTCCCCCAATCCCCACGCCACCAGCCGCGCGGCTGGGGCGACGAACTGCGCCGCCGCCTGCACAACGCGGGCATATCCGCGTGGGAGCTCGCCGACCTCCTTTATGTCCACGAGAGCGCCATCAGCATGGACGCCCTGCCCTACCAGCCGCGGCACATCGACGCATCAAGGCCGGAGACAAGCCCGGATACCCGCGCTTTCGTGGAGCGGCCCGGTTTGACACGGTGGACTTCCCCAAGGACGGTGGCGGCTGCCGCTGGGACTCCATCCCCAACGGCCCTGTGACCCGCGTGCGCCTGCAGGGGGTCGGGCACGTCAAGGTGCACCAGCACCGGTCAGTGACCGGCAAGGTCAAGACGATCAGCATCAAGCGTGAAGGACACCGCTGGTATGTGATCCTGACTGCCGAGCAGACCGAGCCGGAGCCGCTGCCCATCGAAGGTGTTCTTCGGAGTCCCCTCGTTCGACCAAATCGGCGCTCGAACGGGCGGTGAGCCCTGATCATGAGTCGACGCCTGCAACCTGACGGCTCCCCGTCCGGCAGTTGGATGCGGTCATGCGTTCGGCCAGACAGCCCCCACCTAGGCTCTGTGGGCGAGCAGGTGAATCCCCTGGAACTGCCGTCGGTCGGTGGGCTGAGGCTCGCGAACCATCCGGGCTACCTCGGTCAATCCGGACTTGCGCAGCATCGCCGCGAGGTGATCAGGCGACCACCGATAGGCCGGCGCGACTGTGTGATCGAAGACCTGCGTCGGGTGAGACGGATCATCGCTGGCCCAAAAGCCGACCAGAAGGTGGCCGCCAGGTGCCAGCACGCGGTGGAACTCCGCCAAGATGACGGGGAGTTCTTGCGGCGGAGTGTGGATGATGGACCAACGTGAGAGTACGCCGCCCAGCACGCCGTCAGCGATGTTCAACGCGGCCATCGAGCCCACGTCGAACCGCAGGCCCGGATAGGCCTGTCGAGCCAACTTGATCATCGCAGGAGAGGCATCAACACCAAACGCCACCAGCCCCAACTCGTCCAGATAAGCCGTGATATGGCCAGGTCCACACCCCAGGTCCGCGACCTGACCATCCACACTCGCACTTACGATCTCAGCGAAGGCACTCAAGATCGCGCGGTCCAGGGGCTCTTCGCGCAGCTCGTCGCGGAACAGCTGCGCATAGTTGGAGGCAGCAGCGTCGTAGGCCTCGCGGGTGGTTCTGAGGGCATCGTGTTCGACCATGCTCGCGACAGTAGTTCCTGGCGCTGAGGCGAGCCGAGAGAATCACGATCTTCCCTCCCGTTGCCGGGGCTATGGCTAGTTCAGAGAAGCCTCCGTCCGGTGCTCGATGCTGCGGCCCGAGCCGGAACAGCGGGAACGGCTCGTCGAGATCCGGGACAACCTCATCGCGCGGATCGCCGAGGCCGAGCAGGAGGGCTGGCTGGGCGAAGTCGACGGTCTGCATGTCAGCCTCGCCGGCGCCGAGGACAAGCTGGTTCAGCTCGGCAGCGAAGCGGCGCGTCGGTCCACCGTCGTCAGCCTCGGCATGCCGACGTTCGGCCAAATCGCCGTCCGCACAGAAGAGGCCAAGACGCCCCCGGCAGCTGTGGATTCGGCCGCCTCGCATAGTTCAGAGAAGGTGCACCAGCGCCGTTCGATCTCGCCCTTGATGGCGACCAGGCTCTCCGGCTTCTCCTGCTTGCCGCGCGGGGAGACGCTGATCCACGGCTCGCCGTGCTTCTTGACAATCGCGACCCCGCCCGTGATGCCCTCCGCGAGGGCCTGCTCGAAGCGGTCCAGTGACGTGCGGAGCCTGTCTTGCTGGACGGTGATGAACTCGCCGGTGTCCTGCGGCTGGCCCAGGGCGGCGTAGTGCACGTCCCGGGTTGTCCTCGAAGTCGGCGGGCAGGTCGTCCTCCGGGTTGCGCCACCGGTTCGCGCCCACCACCCAGGTCTCCCGCCGGCGCAGCGCGTCCCGCAGCGAGACCAGGACAAGGGCTTCTGCCCCTGCTCGACCGCGAGGTGGACCTTGGTCGTCAGCCCGCCCCGGGAGCGTCCGAGTCCGTGGTCGGCTGGCTCGGTGTCGACTCCGCCGGGTGGCTCCAGTTGGAGATCCTCTTTTTGCGGGCACCGGCCGCGTGCTGGTGAGCGCGAGCGATGGTGGAGTCGACGCTGACATCCCAGGTGATCAGTCTGTCGACGTCGGCCTGAGCTTGGAGCTGGGTGAGGATCCGCTTCCAGGTCCCATCGCGCTGCCAGCGGCGGAACAACCCGTAGACGGTCTCCCACTCGCCGTATCTGAGCGGTACGTCCCGCCAGGGCGCGCCCGTCCGCGTCCGCCAGCGTATGCCGTCAATCAGCTGCTGCTTGGACCAGACCGGAGGTCGTCCCGGCTTCTTTCCCAATGGCAACAACGGTTCCAGCCTGGCCCACTGCGTGCTCGTCAGATCCCCTCGCCCCACACGGTGATCATCGCAGAGCTTGATCGACTTCGACCGAGGTCGAAGTCGAAGTCGAAGGGGAACGCGGCCAGTTCGGCCGGCTCACGGTTGTTCCGCAACAGCGGGAAGGCACGGTCGGTCATGTCACTGAACGTAACAGCGGCCACTGACAACGCTCCCGCGAGGCGGGAAACCCGCGGTTCACGCGGGCTGGAGCAGGTCCCAGCGGTTGCCGTACAGGTCCTCGAAGACCACGACCGAGCCGTACGTTTCGTGGCGCGGCTCCTCCAGGAAGCGCACCCCGGCCGCCAGCATCCGTGCGTGGTCGGCCGCGAAGTCCTCGGTGTGCAGGAAGAAGCCGACCCGGCCGCCGGTCTGCGCGCCGACGGAGGCCCTCTGGCCCTCGTCCTTGGCGCGGGCCAGCAGCAGCCCCGTACCCGCCGTGGCGCCGCGCGGGCGGACGACGACCCAGCGGGATCCGTCCCCGCGGTCGGTGTCCTCGACGAGTTCGAAGCCGAGGGCGTCCGTGTAGAAGGAGAGGGCCTCGTCGTAGTCGCGGACGACCAGAGTGACCAGGGCGATGTGGGACATGGCGGTTCCTCGGGGGTGCGGAGCTGGGTCATACGGCTGAGTTATACGTAACACTACCGAGGGTGCCGCCCATGCCGGGACCATGCACCGCATGCACACGAGTGACGTCGGCGAACTGTCGGCCCGCGCCCGCCGGCGCGCCGCCCCCGGCCATCGCCGCATACTCGGCATCGCGGGGCCGCCCGGAGCCGGGAAGTCCACCCTCGCCGCCCAGCTCGTCGACCGTGGCCGGGACCGCGCCGACCTCGTCGTACGGCTGCGACCCGCCGTCTGACCCGCACTCGCGCCTGTCCCCGCCGCCGGGCAGGATGCTGTATTCCCTATCGCATCGCCAGGAGGTCCGCATGTCCAGCGAGAACCAGCCCGTGCCGTTCACCGCCGACGACTACCGGGCGAGGATGGAGCGGGCCGCCGAGTCCGCCGCCGAAGCCGGGCTCGCAGGCGTCCTCGTCGCACCGGGCCCGGACCTCGTCCACCTCACCGGCTACCACCCCGTGAACACCGAACGCCTCACCCTCCTCGTCCTCAAGGTGGGCGAGGACCCGGTGCTCGTCGTCCCCACTCTGGAGGCACCGGACGCCGAGGAGGCCGTCGGCTCCCCGGCCCTGACCCTGCGCGACTGGACCGACGGCAAGGACCCGTACGCCGTGGCCGCCCCGCTGCTCGACGCGGACGGCCGTTTCGGGATCAGCGACAACGCCTGGGCGATGCATCTGCTCGGGCTGCAGCAGTTCCTCCCCGGCACCTCGTACGTCTCCCTCACCGAGGCCCTGCCGATGCTGCGGGCGGTCAAGGACGCGGCCGAGCTGGAACGGCTCGCCGCGGCGGGGGCCGCCGCCGACGCCACGTACGAGGAGATCCTGAAGGTCCGCTTCTCCGGCCGCAAGGAGACCGACGTCGCTGCCGATCTCGCCGCACTGCTCAAGGAGTTCGGACACTCGCAGGTCGACTTCACCGTTGTCGGCTCCGGCCCGAACGGCGCCAATCCGCACCACGAGGCGGGCGACCGCACCATCGAGCGCGGCGACATGGTGGTGCTCGACTTCGGCGGCCTCAAGCACGGCTACGGCTCCGACACCTCCCGCACGGTCCATGTCGGCGAACCCACCGCCGAGGAGCAGCGGGTGCACGACATCGTGCGGGAGGCGCAGGAGGCCGGCTGCCGCGCCGTCCGGCCCGGCATCGCCTGCCAGGAGATCGACCGGGCGGCCCGTGCCGTCATCACCGAATTCGGTTACGGCGAGCGCTTCATCCACCGCACCGGCCACGGCATCGGCGTCACCACCCATGAACCCCCGTACATGATCGAGGGCGAGGAGCAGCTGCTGGTGCCCGGGATGTGCTTCTCCGTGGAGCCCGGGATCTATCTGCCGGGCCGGTTCGGCGTGCGCATCGAGGACATCGTGACTGTCACCGACGACGGCGGGCGGCGGCTGAACACCACCGCGCGTGAGCTGGCAGTCGTCGAGTAGCTCACGAGCGGCCGCGGTTGCTGAGGCGCTCCAGGGTCGCGTACGGATACGGCAGCGGGCGCGCGCTCGCCGCGTCGAGCCGCGCCACCTGGTCGGCCGTCAGTTCCCAGCCCACGGCGCCGAGATTGTCGGTCAGCTGCTCGACGGTACGGGCCCCGATGATCGGGGCGGTGACCCCCGGCCGTCCGAGCAGCCAGCGCAGCGCGACCTGGGCGGCCGAGCACCTCCTCCGAGCCGCCGCGGTCGTACATGTCCGCGGTGTCGATGAAGGTGCCGCCCGCCTCGGTGAACGTGTCGAGAACGCGGTGGGCGGCCGCTTCGTCGCCCGCCCTGGTGAACGTCATGGCGCCCAGGCACAGTTCGCTGACCTGGAGTCCGCTCCTGCCGAGAAATCGCTGCTTCATGGCACCGACCATACGAGGTGAAGCGCACACGAAGACAAGAGGCCTCGACGGCCCACGCGTCCCGTTCCGTGTCCTGTGCCGCGCCGCGTCAGTCGTCGGCGAGTACCACGCACGACTCCGGCGGAAGATGCAGCAGCCCGTCCGCGCCCGGCGTCTCCACCGGCTCCCAGGCAGCCAGTACCCTGCCCCCGCTGTTCCGGTTCCGTCCACCGCCGAGCGGGATCGTGGCCGGCTTCTCGTCGAGGTTGACCGCGATCCGCAGATCGCCCCTGCGATAGGCCAGCCAGCGCGCCTGCTCGTCATGGGCAGTCTTCACCGCGGCCAGATCCGGATCCGACAGATCGGGCAGGGTGCGGCGCAGCGCGATCAGTTCGCGGTACCAGGCGTGAAGGCGGGCATGCGGTTCGCGTTCCGGTTCGGTCCAGTCCAGACAGGAGCGGTCGCGAGTGGCCGGGTCCTGCGGGTCCGGGATGTCGTCCGCCGCCCAGCCGTGCGCCGCGAACTCCCGACGCCTGCCGGTGCGTACCGCTTCCGCGAGCGCCGGGTCGGTGTGGTCGGTGAAGAACTGCCAGGGGGTACGGGCGCCCCACTCCTCGCCCATGAACAGCATCGGGGTGAACGGGCCGGTCAGCACGAGCGCCGCCGCGCAGGCCAGCAGCCCGGGGGAGAGGGAGGCGGAGAGCCGGTCGCCGAGTGCTCGGTTACCGATCTGGTCATGGGTCTGCGCATAGCCGACGAAGCGGGTGGCCGCGGCGCGGGCGATGTCGACGGGGCGGCCGTGGGTGCGGCCGCGAAAGCTGGAGTAGGTGCCGTTGTGGAAGAAGGCGCTCGTCACGGTCTTGGCGAGGGCGGTCAGCGGGGCGGCGGCGAAATCGGCGTAGTAGCCCTGGGACTCGCCGGTCAGCGCCGTGTGCAGGGCGTGGTGGAAGTCGTCGTTCCACTGGGCGTGCAGCCCGATGCCGCCCGCCGTGCGCGGCGTTGTCGTACGCGGGTCGCAGAGGTCCGACTCGGCGATCAGCGGCAGCGGACGGCCGAGCTCCGCGGCGAGCGCGTCGACCGCCGCGGACAGCTCCTCCAGGAAGGTCAGCGCCCGGGTGTCGGCGAGGGCGTGGACCGCGTCGAGCCGCAGTCCGTCGACCCGGTAGTCGCGCAGCCAGCCGAGCGCGCTGCCCAGCAGATACGCGCGGACCTCGTCCGATCCCGCGGCGTCGAGGTTGACCGCGGCGCCCCACGGCGTGTGGCGGGTCTCGGTGAAGTACGGGCCGAAGGCGGGCAGGTGGTTGCCGGACGGTCCCAGGTGGTTGTGGACCACGTCGAGGACCACCGCAAGACCGAGCCCGTGCGCCGTGTCGACAAAGCGCTTCAGCCCGTCGGGGCCGCCGTACGGTTCGTGCACGGCCCACAGCGACACCCCTTCGTAACCCCACCCGTGTGCGCCGGGGAACGGGCAGACGGGCATCAGCGACACATGGGTGACGCCCAGCTCGGCGAGGTGCGGCAGCCGCGCCGCGGCCGCGTCGAAGGTGCCCTCCTCGGTGTACGTGCCGACGTGCAGCTCGTACAGGACGGCGCCCGGCAGACCCCTGCCCGCCCACTCGGTGCGCCAGGCGTACGCCTCCTGATCGACGACGGCGCTCTCGCCGTCCGGGCCGTCCGGCTGGCGGCGCGAGCGCGGATCGGGCCGCACGGGGCCGTCGTCGAGGACGAAGCCGTACCGGTCTCCGTCCGCGGCCTCCGCCTCGGCCGTCCACCAGCCCGTCCGTGCCGGGTCGCGCTCCATCGCCCGCAGCTCACCCGCCAGCCGCAGACCGACCGAATCCGCCTCCGGTGCCCATACCTCGAACAGCATGCGTCACTCCTCGTCTCCTCGTTCCGGCCCCATGGTCGGCAGAAGTCGGGATCACCGGCCCACGACACTGGATCGAGCCCGTTACTGGCGATTAAGGTCTGGCTCTGATCATTGCCCTGCCAGGTTCTGCTCATTCGTACGGCTGCTGGAGGCCGAGATGACCGTGCCGACGTTCCCGCCGGGATTCCTCTGGGGAGCCTCCGCCTCCGCCTTCCAGACCGAAGGAGCAGCCGACACCGACGGCAAGGGCCCCTCCGGCTGGGACGCCTTCGCCGCCCAGCCGGGACGGATCAAGGCTTACGAACGACCCCCTCAATGATCAATACTTCGCGCCATGGTTGCTTCATGGTGGTCCCAGGCCCAGCTGGGGATCTTTGTGCACTGGACGCCCGCGTCCGTACCGGGCTGGGCCCCGCCGTACGTTCCCGCCGACGAGCTGCCCCTCGCCGGCCGCCGGACGCCGCTCGGCTGGACCTCGTACGCCGAGTGGTACGAGAACGCGCTCCGCTTCCCCGGCAGCCCCGTCTCCGCCCACCACCGGGCGACTTACGGCACCCGGCCGTACACCGACTTCGGCAACGACTTCAACGACGGCCTGGACGGCTGGGACCCGGCGGCTTGGGCCCGCAGCTTCCGCGCCGCCGGAGCCCGCTACGCCGTCCTCGTCACCAAGCACCACGACGGGTTCTGCCTCTGGCCCTCCGAGGTCCGCAACCCGCACCGCACCGGCTGGCACACCACCCGCGACGTGGTCGGCGAGTTCGCCGAAGCAGTCCGCGCCGAAGGGCTGCGCTTCGGGGTCTACTACTCCGGCGGGCTCGACTGGACCTTCGACGACCGGCCCATCGGCACCGGCGCGGACACCGTCTCCGCCGTGCCGCGCGGCGACTACCCCGCGTACGCCGACGCCCAGATGCGCGAACTGATACGCCGCTACCGGCCGGACATCCTGTGGAACGACATCGCCTGGCCCGGCTCGCGCACCGACGTCCAGCGGCTCATCGAGTACTTCCGCTTCACCGTCCCGCACGGCGTTGTCAACGACCGGCTGTTCCCCTACGCGCCGATGTGGCGCGCCCTCCGCCTGCCGGGCGCCAAGGCCCTGTACGACCGGTGGGAGCGCCGCACGATCGCGCAGGGCGAGGGGTTCGTGCCGCGCAAGCCCCCGTACTACGACTTCCGCACCCCCGAGTTCGCCCGCTACACCGGCCCGGACCCGTACGAGATCACCCGGGGCATCGACCACAGCTTCGGCTACAACCGGAACTCGTCACCCGACGCCTTTCTCAGCCGCCCCGCGCTGACCTCACTGGTCACGGAGACCGCGGCCGCGGGCGGCAATCTGCTGCTCAATGTGGGGCCGCGCGGCGAGGATGCGACCATCCCCGCCGAGCAGCAGCTCCGCCTGGACTGGCTGGCGGAGCTCACCCCGAACCTCACACGAGATGGATGCGTTCCTGACTGACCGGATGGCCCGCCCGGGCGAACGCGGCTGCCATCGGCGCATTGCCCTGATCGGTGGCGCCCGCGATGAACTCGGCGCCCTCGGCGGCCAGGAAGTGCGTGCACTCGACGAGCAGGTCGTACCCGTAGCCGTGGCCCCGCTGCTCGGCTACGACCCCGATGAAGCCGATGCACGGCCCGCCCGGGTTACGGGCGGGCACATGGAGTCCGGCCACCTCGCCCTCGGGCGTGTACGCCAGCTGCCACCAGGAGCGCGGCGAGGGGCACCAGTGGAAGAAGTCGAGCTCCTCCTGCGCCGCCTGCTCCAGTCCGCCGGGTCCCTCGATGGCCCGGAGGGCGTGCGCGTCCAGCGTGACGGAGTGGACCCGGCGCAGCACGTCGAGGATCACAGCGTCGTCCGGCTCCGGCCGGAAGGTGAGCCGGCCGGGCCGCTCGGGCAGCCCGCACTCCGGCGTCCACTCGTACCGGTACCGCTCGACCAGCGGCTTCATCCCGGCCGCGCGGGCGGCGGCGATCCTGGCCTCGGCGGCGGCCGCGACGTCGGGCCGATTCCGCCAGCCGGCGGGCAGGATCAGCTCGTACTCGGCGTACAGCGGTGACTGGCGCAGCAGTTCGGTGCCCGCCTCGTCCTCGCCGTCGGCGAAGTCGAACCAGTTGAGCAACACGGGTACGGTGTCCTCGGGCCCCGACCACCAAGCGGCCCTGGCCACCACGACACCGTCGCGCTCGGCGATCCAGGTCCACTCGGGGCGGTACTCACCACCCTCGCGCACGGTGGCGTAGCTGTGCCCGAAGGCGGCGCGGCCGACGAGACCGCGGTCGGGCAGGGTGCGGAAAAGCTGTGCGTCGCTCTCGGTGAGCGCGCGGATGACCAGATCGGTCATGGAAGAGTCCTCCGGAAGAAGCGATGCGCTCCCGGTCAAACCGAAACCGAAACCGCCCGGCGAACGGGACGGGAGCGCGGGAATGAAGTGGTACACGTACGCACTGTTCTCGCCTCCTTCCTCGGTCTTCGGGCGGATGGCCACCGTAACCGGCCCTGCGGTGGACCGTCCACCGGATTCGCTCATGTCCGCCTTGTCGGAACGCCCGAAGACATCCAGCACGAGGACACCTCTCCGCCCCGCGATGCTCCGCATCCGGCGCCGCGCGCCGATCCATCACGGATGACGGGACAGCTCTCAGTCCCAGATCATGTTGAACGCGCGCTCGAAATTGACGTACCCCAGGCGCGCGAACGACTTCGCCATCGGCACATTGCCGAGGTCCGTCGCCGCCCGTATCCGCTCCACCCCGTCCTGCGCGGCGAGCACCAGGGTGCCCTCGGCGAGCAGGTCGTCGATGTAGCCGTGACCGCGCTGCGCGGGCAGCACGCCGATGTACGCGATGATCGGGTTGTAGTTGTTGCGGGCCGGGATCACGAACCCGACCGGCTCGCCGCCGGGGAGTTCGGCGATGCGCCACCACTCGCGCGGGGTGCTGTACGCGCCGAGCTCCTCGTCGTAATGCTTCTCCGCCGCCTCGCGGGCGGACAGTCCGGACGCCAGGTCCTCCTGGCCGTGCGCGTCGAGCGTGCCCTCCAGCACCGGAGTCATCAGCGCGAGGAGGTCCTCGCGCCCGGTCACCGGGCGGAACCGCAGCCGGCCGCTGTCGGCGGGCACCGGTGTACCGGCCCGCCACTCCAGGCGCAGCCGCTCGACGAGCATCCGCGCACCGGTGCGCTCCATCACCCGGATCCGTGCCTCGACGAGATCGCGGACCACCGGGTCCTCGCGCCAGTCCGGCGGTACGAAACGACCGTACTCGGGACGCGGGACACCGGCGGGCAGGACGGCCGCCGCTGCCGCCCGCAGCAGGCGCAGACCCGTCTCGGTGCGCTCGGGCTCGGGCAGTGTGTCGTCGAGGTCGAAGAAGTCGAGCGCGAGGGGTATGTCGCCGCCCTGGCTCCACCAGGCGACGCGGGCGACCACGCGGTCTCCGCGCAGCGCCACCCACATCCACTCGGGGCGGCGGCGGCCCGTCGTGAGGTCGTCGGCCAGTTCGTGGTCGAGGACGTACGACAGACGGCAGAAGAGGCCCAGTTCGTCCGGCCCGGTGAGCGGACGGACGGTCAGGGCCGGGGGTACAGCGGTCACAGAGTCTCCTTGGGGCGCGTCCCGCCGTGCGGTGAGCACCGCACGGCACGCGGCGGCAGACAGTAGCAACGTTCCCCGGACACCACCGCGGATATTCGGCCGGTCCGTTCCGCGCCGGTCAGGCGGGCGGCAAGCGGGGTTCTTCTGGACACTCCGGGGCGGTCGCCCCGACAATTGATCCTGTGACGTCGCCCTTCGAGTTCCACACGTATCCCGCGCGGGTGTCCGATGCTCAGCGCGACCGTGTTCTCGGTGTGCTCAGAGAAGGCGCCGCGCACGGCAGGCTCTCCCACGACACGTTCGTACGGCGCATGGAACTGGCCCTGGCCGCCCGCCGCCCGGAGGAGCTGGCGGCACTCACCGCCGACCTGCGGAGCGAAGGCCGCTGGACGCAGGGGCTGTTCAGGGTGGTCGGCGAGGTGTCCGGGTTCCCGGCCCGGCTACGCAGGGCCTGGCAGGCCGAGCGGCTGCCGAAACTGCTGCTGCCCGCCCCGAGCCCGTACCCCGTGTTCATCGGCCGCGATCCGGCGAACGGGCTGCGGCTCACCCATGAGACCGTTTCGCGCAAGCATGCCGAACTCACCGTGCAGGGCGGCCGCTGGATCCTGCGCGACCTCGGCTCGACCAACGGCACGTGTGTGAACGGGCAGCGGGTGACCGGTGCGGTGTCGGTGCGCGACGGGGACCAGGTGAGCTTCGGCCGGATCACCTTCCGGCTGTCCGCGCCCGCACTCAAGCCGCCCGGGGCGCCGGGGCTTCCCGGGCGTCCGGCCTGAGCCGGGGCGTGGATCATGCCTGTTGGTCGAGGCCGCGTCCGACGAGGGTGGGAAAGGCCTGAGCTGCTGCGCGCTACGGCCCCCCTCACCCGAACGGCCGTACCTCCACTGCGCCGAGCGCTCCGCCGTGGTCCCCTTGGTTCATCCGCGCCACACAGCGGCGCACCGACCCCGGGGGGCAAGGATGCAGGCCGACGCGCCCGACGGCATACCGCCGCCCGCCTCGGACCTCGGTCACCGCGCCGCCCGGACCGCGCGTCCCGGCCGGCCCGACAGGACCGCCCGGCCCGGCACCGGCCCCAGCCTGCTCGCGCCCGGCGCCACGCATGATCCGTACCGGCTCTACCGCGTGCTGCGCGAGGAGTACCCGCTCAGCTACGACGCCCCCCTCGGCGCCTGGCTGCTCAGCAGGCACGCCGATGTGTCGACCGCCCTCACCGACCCACGGTTCACCGGCTTCCCGCACGACGGCGAGCCCCGCGGCGGCCCCGCGCCGCGCGGGCTCTGCCACGGCAGCAGGCTCTGCCTGCCCCGGCCGCAGGACATCGCGCGGCCGGCGGCGACCGTGCCCCGCCACCTCTCCGAACGCGTCGACCGGACCGCATACGTCCTCGCGCGCCGCATCGCGGGGCGGCAACAGGCCGATCTTGTCGAGGAGTTCTGCCGCTGGCTGCCCGTGGGCGCCGCCGCCCCCGGCGCCTCCCCGGACCCGGCGCAGCCGCCCGGTCACCCCATCACCCCCTGCATCAGCCGGACCGGCCTCCGTGAGACGGCGCTCGCCTCCTTCCTCGCCAATCTGCTGGACGCCCCCGACCTCCTGGCCGCCCTGCGTATCGAACCTGCCCTCGCCCACCGCGCCTGGACCGAGTCGCTGCGCCGCGACCCGCCCGTGCAGGTCGTGCTGCGCCGCACCGTCGCCGAGGTGCGGGTCAGTGGCGGCACGCTCCCCGCCGGGGCGCCCGTCGCCTGTCTGACCGGCGCGGCGGGTCGCGACCCCGAGCGGTACGCCGCCCCCGATCTCTTCGACCCCTTCCGGACCGACCAGAGCCGGTCCGCCGCAGGACCGGAGTCCTGTCCGGCCGTCCTGCTCGGGCGGCTGGAGGCCGAACAGGGGGTACGCGCCCTGCTCGACGCCATGCCCCGGCTCCGCTGGGCGGACGGGTTCCGTCCGTCCAGTACCGGACTGCTCACCCGCGGCCCGCGGACCCTCCTCGTACGACCCGGCTAAGAGGAGCTCACAAAATGGGCGCCCGGCGCGCACGCCTGGCACGCACGCTCGCTGCGTTGCCGAAACGCCCTAGTACTCCAGCCGGACTTCCGTATTTCCGCAGGTCAGTCCCCCTGATCCCTTCGGGTGCGCCTTGCCGGCGTGAAAACATGGCTGCGGCGCCTGCCCGCCGATGCCGGTAGCTCGTTGGGACGTTGAGCCCGTAGGTCAGTCTGGTGCCGGGGCCGCAGAGGGGCCACGCACTGTTGCCATCGAGCACGCCGGTCAGATTCTCGCTCCCCCTGCGGCCCCTTGGGCAGGCGTCGGCCCGTACGGATCAATACCAGGGAGTTGCGCATGGCGGACACCGGCGACAGCGGTGGCGTCGAGGAGATCGAGCAGGCCGAGGAGCTCGTGGCCCGTGTCGCGGCGATCGATATCGCCAAGGCGTCGGGCATGGTCTGTGTGCGGGTGCCACATGAGGACAAGCCCGGTAAGCGCGTGCAGCGGGTCTTCAACACCGTCGCGACCAGCGGCGCGATTCTGGACCTGGCTGACCACCTGATCTGCCAGGGCGTCACCCGGGTGGTGATGGAGGCGACGTCGACCTATTGGAAGCCGTACTTTGAATCGTTCCGGGTTTGACCGAGGCTCGATCTCTTGGAAGGATCGGGATCGTTATGTCGAAGCCATACCCGAAGGAAGTCCGTGAACGGGCCG
>NZ_JBSFYR010000136.1:0-14266 GCF_053599875.1 Streptomyces sp. NPDC005151
AGCCGGGTGCGGTGAAAGCCGCCCGCCCGGTTCGGGAAGGGACCGTCGGAAAAGGACCTCAGCCGGAGGCACCTCGTCGGCGGTCTACTTCACTCTGTGGGAGCCCGGGGGCGAAATTCCCCCGGGCCACCCGACTTCGCGAAGGAGACGATGAAGTAGGCACGCTGTGCCGTTTCATCGACGCGGAGAAGGCCGCCGAAACCAACCCCCGCCGGCTACAGCGTGGCTTTGCTGTGCCGCGTCACGGGGATCAACCGCTCCACCTACTACTCCTGGCTGGCGGCCCGGCCGGCAGCGGCCGAACGGCAGTGTGCCGAAGACGAGTTGACCGAGGAGATCCGCGAGATCCACACCTCCTCGCGGGGTGCCTACGGCGCCCCGCGCGTGCACGCCGCGCTGCGGCGCAAGGGCCATGCGATCAACCGGAAGAAGGTCGAGCGGATCATGCGCGAGCGCGGCATCCGTGGCATCACCCGCCGCAGGCGCCGCCACCTGACGCAGCAGGACACCAAGGCCGCACCGGCTCCGGACCTGGTCGGCCGCGACTTCACCGCCGCCCGGCCAGGCGCGAAGCTCGTCGGCGACATAACGTATCTGCCCACCATCGAGGGCTGGTGGTACCTGGCCACCGTCATCGACCTGGCGACGCGCGAGGTGATCGGCTACGCGATGGCCGAACACCACCGCGCTGAACTGGTCACCGACGCCCTGCGGATGGCCGCCGGCCGCGGCGACCTTCAGGGCGGCTGCATCATGCACACCGACCGCGGCAGCGAGTACACGAGTAGCGAATTCCGCCGCGAACTACGGGAGTTGAACCTGAAGCAGAGCATGGGACGAACCGGCATATGCTACGATAACGCCGCAGCCGAGAGCTTCTTCGGACTGCTGAAAGCAGAGATCGGCACCGCCGTCTGGGAGAGCCGCGAGGCGGCCCGCGCCGACATCTTCCGCTTCATCGAGGTCGAGTACAACCGCACCAGGCTCCGCAAACACCCCGAGTTCGGGTACCTCACCCCACTCGAAACCCGAGCCAGGCTGCAGCACGACTTCACCCCCGCAGCGTAAACAACCGCTGTCCAAGATCAGGGGGGAACTTCACTCTTCACTTCCTCCGGCCCTGCCGGCCGCGATCTTGCCAAGCTCGGGCAAGCGTACGGGGATCTTCCACGGCCGGGCCTGCGTGGGAGCTTCGCAGGATCTGCTCCCAGGTGCCTTCCGCCAACCAGCGGCCGGCGTCCGCCGGCCCCAGGCGCCGTAAGGTCGTCGTTCGCGGGAACAGACATTGATGGCGCGATAGAAACGCGCGGGGCGGACGGCTGTTGGGATGTCGAGGTCGACCTTCTGGATTTCGACCTCCGGCACGGCCACGAGCAAGTAGGGCCGGCCCCGAAACGCGGGCCTCAACACGGCAGTACGGGCTCCGGCGTCGTCGCGGATGCCCGAGAACTCCAGACCCGAGACCCGGCCGTACAGCTGCCCGGACTTCGAGAGACCGCCGACGACGAGGTCGTCGTGGATGAGCATGCCCGCCATCTGCCGAGGAAGATGCCCGCGATGCTCAGCCCGGCCAAGCAGATGGCCGCCGTCTCTCGCCCCGGCCACCCGCCGAGGGCTCGCCCACCTCGATGGCGACCTCCCCACCACTCACGCCATCGTCCCCACCCTTGGCCAGCCCGGGCAGCACCACTGCGTCGACGGCGACATCTGGTGGTCGCACGGCGATCCGGAGCGGATCGGCACCTGTCTGGCGCCGAAGGAGCGCCGGATCAGATCGCACGAGCGGAAGGGCTGGTCGCTGCTGGTGGCGTCACCCGTGCCGACCGGCCGGGACGCGAAGGCCATCGATCGGGTGGTGCTGGACAAGCTCAAGACGCGCGACGCCACTGCGACGGAGGGGTACCGAAGCGCCTGCTGAAGGCGGCTTCGGAGGTGCAGCCGACTTCGTGAGCGATCGCGCTGACCGGTTGCTGCGTGCTGCGCAGCAGGGTGGCGGCGACCTCCGGGCGGCGTTCGGCGAGGTGGGCCGCTGGGGAGCGGCGGCGGGCGCATCATCGAAGGTGTGGAGACCATCGACGAGGAGTGGCGATGAGGCTGTCGTTCCTTGAGCCCCTCTACGCGGAGCCGGGCCCGTACGTCTCCGTGTACCTGGACACCTCCCGAGACGTCGAGCATCCCGAGCGGGCGATCGCGCTGCGCTGGCGGCGACTGCGCGAGAGCCTGTCCCGTCAGGGCGCGGACCGGTCTCTGCTGAACGCGCTGGAGGAGGTCGTCGGCGCCGACACGGAAGTGCCGGGGGTGCACGGGCAGGCCGTCTTCGCCGCCCACGGCACGCTCGTCCTGGACGGGGAGCTGCCGAGCCCGCCCGAGCACGACTCCGCGCGCTACAGCACCCTGCCGGACGCGATGCCCCTGGTCACCCAACACGTGCCAGAGATCCCCTACATGGCCGTGGTCGTCCACTACGGCGGCCTTCCGACCGCCGCGAGCCACGGCTGGGTGACGCTGGAGGCGGAGACCGGCACCTGGCCCGCGTCCACCGTCACTCCTGGTGAGCGGCTGCACCGCAGGGTTGCGGTGGCGACCTGGCACCGCGCCTCCGTCCGGCTCGGCCACCGGCTGGACGAGCGGGCGCGGCGCGCCCGTACCGACGCCGTCGTCGTGGGCGGGGACGAGTGGGCGTGCAACGTACTGATCCGCCGTCTGCCGCACACCCTGCGGGACAAGGTCGTGCGTGTGGGCGGCCCCACCCCCACCGACACCGGACGCGCCCTGCTGGAGCCGCAGCTCGACGGCGTCTTCCGCGGCCGCATGGCCGCGCACGACTGGGAACTCGTGGATATCTTCATCAGCCGGCGTGCCCTGGACGGGCCCATGACGGAGGGGCTGGCCGCCACCGTCGCCGCCCTCCAGCGGGGCCAGGTCGCGGTGCTGCTGCTGAACCGGCCGCCCGAATCCTCGCTGCGGCTCTGGGTCGGCTCCCGGCCCGCCCAGCTCGCCCTGACCGAGGCGGAGCTGGTGTCCTTCGGTGTGCGGGCCCCGCGCGAGGAGCGCGCCGACGAGGCCCTCGTCAGGGCCCTCGTCGGCACCGGTGCCGAGCTGGTCGTCGTACCGGAGAGCGCGCTGAGGCTGTACGAGGGCGTGGGCGCCCTGCTGCGGTACACCGACGCGGGCACCCCGTCCTGACGCCGACGCGCTCCGCTGCCCGGATCACCGGCTGATGCGCTCAGCGCTGATAGGTCCCGACCAAGGTGCCGGAGGCCAGCTCCCGGCCCTGCAGGGCGCGGTGCACGTCCTCGGCGCCCGGGTGGTCGCGCAGCGGCAGCGGCTCGGACAGGGCGTACAGGCGGAAGAAGTAGTGGTGCGGCCCGTGCCCCGGTGGCGGCATCGGCCCGCCCCAGCCCACGCGTCCGAAACCGTTGGGCCACGGCAGGCCGCCCTGGGGCTTCTGCCCCTCCACCACCCCGGTGGTCCCCGGATCGATGCCGGTCACCAGCCAGTGCAGGAAGGTCTTCCCCGGTGCGTCCGGATCCTCGCACAGGAGGACCAGCTCCGTGGCCTCGTGGGGCACCCCCGACCAGGTCAGGGGCGGCGAGATGTTCTCTCCCTCCCCGCTGTACCGCCGGGGGATCACCGTATGGTCGTCGAACGCGGTACTGCTGAGTTCAATTCCGCTCATGCGCGCCGCCATACCCGCAAGGACGGCACCGCCACCGGTCCGCACCGCAAACCCCCCGTTCGGCCGAGCCCGACCGGCCCCCTCCGCCAGGCGGGGGTGAGGATGGCCGTGTGCCGACAAGGATCCTGCTCGAGGGCCGCCCTGCAGCGGGCAAGACGACCGCCCTGCGCCGACTGGCCGCGCTGCTGCCCACCCGCGCAGCCACCGGCTTCACCACGGAGGAGATCAGGCAGTCCGGCGCCCGCGTCGGTTTCGCCCTGGAGACCCTGGCGGGTCGACGGCAGGTGCTCGCCCATGTCGACCTGCCCGGTCCGCCGCGGGTGGGGAAGTACGGGGTCGACCTGGGCGTCATGGAACGACTGGCGCTGCCGTCGCTCCGGCCGGCGACGACCGACGAGGCGCCAGGCCGACTGGTGCTCATCGACGAGCTGGGCCGGATGGAACTGGCGTGCACGGCGTTCCGCGACGCGGTCGAGGCGCTGTTCGCCGCAGAGGTCGACGTCGTCGCTACGGTCCACGCACACCGCGACCCGTTCACCGACGCCCTCAAGCGACGTACCGACATCGAGGTCGTCCACCTCACGCCGGCCAACCGGGACGCCCTGCCCGGGGAGCTCGCGTCCCGACTGCAGCAGCCCGGGGCGCACGAAGGGCCTAGCTAGGAGCTGTTTCGGGCCTGATCGGCATGCGAGGACGAAACACCGAGCCCAAGCCGCCCAGAGGCCCTCCGACGGATCGCTTCAAGATCGTTCGCGACACCCCGCCGCCCGAGTGCGCACGTAGTGCGCGCCCGGCGCACCAGGGGCGCGAGCACGCAAACCCGGCCCCCGCTATCCAACCCCTGAAGTTCCACCGCGTTGATCCGGACCATACACGGACCACGGTCCCACTGGCCGCCACCCTGAGCCACAAACACTCAGGTCAGTCGACCTAAGTGGTCGGCTCCGGAAGTCCTTCGGGGGTTGACTCCGGAGGTGGGGGCAGGTGCGTCGGTTTCGAGGTCGACGTCTGTGTCGGATTCTTGCCAGAAGGTGGGCGGCAGTCGATGTTTGACTGCGTCCATGACTATCACACAGCCGGACAACGCCCACGTCTTCCGCTCCCTGCACACCGCACCTGCACCCCTGGCTCTCGCCAACGCCTGGGATGTTGCGAGCGCCCGCGTCATCGAGGCCGCGGGCGCCCCGGCGATCGCCACGACCAGTGCCGGTGTCGCCTGGTCGCTGGGTTCCCCGGACGGCGACTTCCTTACCCGCGACCGGGCGCTGGAACTGGTCGGCCGAATCGTCGCTGCCGTCGCGGTTCCGGTTACCGCGGACATCGAGGGCGGGTACGGGACGGATGCCGACGGCGTTGCCGAGACCGTAACCGGGGTGCTCGCGGCTGGCGCCGTCGGCGTCAACATCGAGGACGGCACCCGGCCCCCGACAGAACTCGCGATGCGGCTGGCCGCGGCCCGGCAGGCCGCCGACCGGGCAGGCGCGGACCTGTTCCTCAACGCCCGTATCGACACCTTCCTGTTCGGGCTCGGCAACCCGGACACCCGGCTGAAGGAAACCCTGGCCCGGGCACACATGTACGTCGATGCGGGCGCGGACGGCATCTTCGTCCCCGGCATCACCGACACCGCCACCATCGCGGCGCTGGCCAGGGACATCTCCGTACCGCTGAACGTCATGGCCGGCCCCGGCGCCCCGACCGTTGCCGAGCTCGGCGCCCTTGGCGTGGCTCGCGTCAGTCTCGGCTCGGGCGTGGCACAGGTCGCCTACGCTGCCGTCTGCCGCACCGCGCAGGAGCTCTTCGGCACCGGCGACTACGACTCCCTCGCCGAAGGCATGGCCTTCCCGGAACTCAACGCGCTGTTCTCCGAGCCCCACTGACCTTGGTCGAGTCGGGAGGCGCGGCCATGACTGCCATCCTGCCCGAGCCGCGTGGCAGGGCGTGTGGCGTGCCGGCGCGCGGGTGCGGCAGGCCGCCGCCGAACGTGATCCTTTTCTCCCGATTGGCCCGTCTGCCGTGCCTGTTGCCGTCGCCTGTGCAATATTTCTGACCGCCACTGATCGCAAGCGGTTGAAGAAGGTGGCCTGGGGCCATAAGAGCGAGTATCGGCAGCGGGTGCGGGCGCATATCGTGCGGCACGCCGCGCGCGGCCGTTCCAATGCCCGCATCGCGCGTGAGACGGGTCTGCACCTCGACACGGTGCGCCGATGGCGGCGCCGCTTCGCCGAGCAGGGACTTGCCGGGCTCCAGGACCGTCAGCGATCCGGCCGCCCGTCTTCGTTCACGCCCTTGCAGGCGGTCGAGGTAAAGGCGCTGGCCTGCCGAGAGCGGAGTGCCGCTTTCGCGCTGGTCGTGTCCGGAGCTGGCCCGCGAGGCCGTCACACGGGGCATCGTCCCCTTCCTGTCGGCCTCCACCGTGCGCCGCTGGCTCAAGACCGACGCGCTCAAGCCGTGGCAGCACCACTCCTGGATCTTCATCACCGCCCCGGACTTCCGCCCCCGGGCCCAGCGCGTCCTTGACCTGTATGCCCGCACCTTCGAGGGCACCGCGATGGGAGACGACGAGTACGTCATCAGCGCAGACGAGAAGACCTCCGTCCAGGCCCGCTGCCGCTGCCACCCCACCCTCACCCCCGGCCGTGCCAGAGCGATGCGGGTCAACCACACCTACCGGCGCGGCGGAGCCCTTGCCTACCTCGCCGCCTACGACGTCCACCAGGCGAAGGCGTTCGGCCGCTGCGAGGAAACCACCGGCATCGTGCCGTTCATGGCTTTGGTCACCCAGGTCATGAGTCAGGAGCCCTATGCCACCGCGAAACGCGTGTTCTGGATCGTGGACAACGGTTCCTCCCACCGCGGGAAGAAGGCCGCCGACCGGCTGACCACGGCGTTCCCGAACGCGGTCATGGTCCACACCCCGGTCCACGCCTCCTGGCTGAACCAGGTGGAGATCTACTTCTCCGTCGTTCAGCGCAAAGTCGTCCAACCCAACGACTTCACCGACCTGACCCAAGTCAGTGACCGGCTCCGGGACTTCGAGAACCGCTACAACGCCACGGCACAGCCGTTCCAGTGGAAGTTCACCACCACCGACCTGGACGATCTGCTGGCCAGGCTCGACCGGCACACCGCCGATCGCCCAGAACAATCCTCCGTCGCACTGACGGCATGATCAACCCCCGAGGGACTTCCGGAGCGGACCACTAAGGTTCGTGTACCACCAGCAGACGAAGAACCTCTCGGTGTCGTTCTCCCCGAAGAAGCTCGGCTTCTTCTGGGCCCACAAGAAAAGGCACCTGACCTGGGCTTTAGCCCGTCAGGTGCCTTTGCTGGCACGCGCTTACGACCCAGAGCGGCTTCTCGAAGTCCGCCTGGCCTGCCCCGACATCAACCGGGCCTGCGACCTCGCCCGTGCTTTCTCCGAGCTCGTTCGCCATCGGCGAGGATTCCTCCTGCTGGAGTGGATCCGCCAGGCCGAGCAGGATGCTCCGAAGCCGATGAGTGGGTTCGCCAGCTTCCTCCGGCAGGACCTCGACGCCGTCACCGCCGGACTCGCCCTGCCCTGGAGCTCCGGAGCCGTCGAAGGCAACGTCAACCGGATCAAAACGCTCAAGAGGGCGATGTACGGCCGAGCGTCATTCACGCTACTGCAAACCCGGATCCTCACCCAGCCATGACTTTCACGGAACTCCGGTCAGAGCCCTTTTCAAGGTTCTCGACGAGCCTCATCACTGGCGCTGTGTCGCGGATTCGGCAGGGGGCGGATGCACTGCAGATGTCGTTCATGGACGTCGCCCAAGACGTCGGTGACCTGGACACTAATGTCGAGCACGGCCAGGCGCTCAAGAGCCTTCGAACCCAGAGCGAGCAGTTCCATGCCTTCTCGATCGACGTTCGTCATCGGTATGGCCGCGCCGGAACCGAGGTGAAGGAGGAAGAAGTCTTGGTCCCAGTTGAGCCCGAGTGCTGCAAGCGAGTCGACAGCGCGGGACCAGGACATCCAGCCAGAGGGGATAGCAACGCCGTCCGCGTACGGCTCGGATACCCGGATCCGGTAGGTGACGGAGCGCACCACGGATCGCCCCCCGCCAGCGTTGACGAGGGTGACCGTTCGTAGTGAGTCTGTCAGTTCGCGACTGCGTCCCGCGAACCCGGACCAACTCAAGACCGGCTGCATGGTCTGGGACAGTTGGGACCGGGTCACAACGATGCCGGTCAGTAGAGCGACAACCGCTGCGCATGTGGACGCGTCAAGAACCGTGAGCCGCCATGGCCAGACTCCGCGAACGGGGCTGCTCAGGTTGGCCTTGACCACCTCCCAGGCCAGATCGACGAGTGCGAAGGAGAGCAACGCCCTCGGTAACCGAAATGTCTTGCTGCTGGTAGAGACTCTCCGCTGACTCCACCGTGACTCATCCACAAGCCCTCCCAAGCCTTTGTCAGCCGCGTGGTCTCACCATGCAGCGCGCCGTGACATTGGAGCAATAGCCGGAACTTGTTGCACAACCTCGGCGGTTCACCTGACCCGCTGATCTTGGTTCGTTCCTGAGAAGCTGTTGTCTTTCCGATCTTGAGGGCAGTGTTTTCGCTGGTCGGGCATAGTCTGGCGATCCCGTGGGAGTGGTGGCCTGTCGTGTCGTCACTCCTGTGGAGGCCGTGGATGCCGTCGGTGGTCGGCCTGCTGGAACAGCGCGAACTCGCTTCTCGCCGTCGTGTGGACGAGCTGCGGGAGGAGGCCGACTGGCGTCGGCGAGCAGGGTCTGCTGCTCGACCGGCACCGCCGAGGGACGTGGGAACTCCCAGGTGGCACGGTGGAGCCCGGAGAGAGCTTCGAAGAGACTGTCGTGCGCGAGCTGGCTGAGGAAACGGGTCTCGAAGCAACCAGTCAGGACGTCACCCTCGTTGGGACGCTGGTCGACCGCGTGGACGACGTGCTGCGCGTCACCGTCGGCGCCGTCGTCAGAGCCTGGGAGGGTGAACCCGTCAACCAGCCGGACGAGAGTGTCGGCGACTGGAGGTGGCACAGCCTGGCCGCCCTCCCGCAAGGGCTGTTCGTCTGCTCCGCTCAGATCCTCACGTCCTGGCGTCCGGACCTGCCCATCGATCGCCCCCCGGCGCATTTCACCCCGTTCCGCACGGGCACCACGGCAGGTCGCACTTCCGCGTCCTGACGCCAATGGCCAGTACGGGCGAACTCAGCGAGTGTCACCCGTACTTCCGGGCGCTGCCGGTCTGCCGGTACTCCTCGACCGGGATCGGCTGGACTCCTGGCCACATCCGCGCGGTGCAGAGGAGACCATCGAGACGGTCGATCTCGTGGGCGACGAGCCGCGTGAGGCCGCGGTCGTAGTCAGTGGAGGTGTCGGAGCCGTCGAGGGCGGTGGCCTGCACGGTAATGGCCGGCGGCCGGGGGACCATACCGCGGACGTCGACCAGCTTTCCCGTGACCAACCACCTGCTCTTCGTATGAGGTGAGGCGCGCTGAAACACCTCCTGTCCCGCAGGAGGTGTTTCGGCATGTGCAACTTTTGATCGGGGTGTCCATGTGGATGGCGAACCGACGGGTACCCCCCGACCCAGCACTCGTCGGCCCGCTGGGTTCCCACCAGCCGGACGTAGCAAGCCTGCCGTGCGTCGAACTCGTATTTAAAGATCGATTCCCCGGCGCTTGTGAAGAGTCCGATCCGGGTTGGTCCCAGCGGTGGGCGACCGGGCCGGGCAGCGGAACTGCCGGGCACTGGTACGGACTCGGCGACGGGTGGCCGGATCGCCAGGTCACCCGCCTCCTGACCACTCCTCGGGCGCCGCGTCCAGTAGCTCGGCCAGGCGGGCGCGGTCCGGCAGCTGGCCGTGGTCGCCGGTGACCCGCAGCGCGGCGCCCGCCGTGAGATGCCCCAGCCGCAGCGCCCGTACGGGTTCCTCGCCGCGCAACAGCCCGGCGAGGAACCCGGCCGCGAACGCGTCACCGGCGCCCACTGGTTCGACAACCTCGACCCGCGGCGCGGGCACGGTGTGGACCTGGGGGCCGTCGAAGGCGGTGGCCGCCCGCCCGCCGTCCTTGACGACGAGGATGCGCGGTTCCGGCAGCAGGTCCCGCACGGCAAAGGCGTCGGCCAGTCCGCCTCCCCACAGGGCCTGGGCCTCGTCGAGGCCGACGAACGTGATGTCCGCCCGCCGGGCGAGCCCGAGCAGGGCGGAGGCCGCCGTACCGTCCGTCCACAGGGCGGCCCGGTGGTTGACGTCGAAGCTGACGGGACAGGAGCGTTCACCGGTCGCGGGGGCTCCAGCAGCGCGGTGACCAGATCCCGGCAGCCTGCCGAGAGCGCCGGGGTGATGCCGCTGAGGTGGACGAGCCCGGCGGTGCGCACGGCGTCGTCGTCCAAAAGGTCCGGGGTCAGGGCCGAGGCGGCGGAGCCGCGGCGGTAGTAGTGGACCCGGGTGCCGTCGGTGCCGGGGTCCTTGACGAGCAGTCCGGTCGGGCGGTGCCGGTCGGCGCGTACGCCGCTGATGTCGACGCCGGACGCAGCCACTTCGGCGCGGATCCGGCGTCCGAACGGGTCGTCACCGAGCGCGGAGACCCAACGGGCGGGCATCCCGTGGTCGGCGAGGTACATCGCCACATTGGACTCGGCGCCCGCGATCCGGACCCCGAGCAGACCGGCGCCGTCCAGCGGGGCGGCGGGTTCCGGGACCAGCGCCGCCATGGTCTCACCGATACAGGTGACCGGTCCCGGGCGGGCCGCCAACCGGTTGCGCGGGACGCGGGGATCGCGGTCACTCGGCCCTCCCGGGTCGATAGACGGAAGTGGGCAGGCCGGGCACCCCGACCCGCACGGCGAAGACCGCACCGTCCAGCGGTCCGGGTGCGGCGAGACCGTGCCGGGCGCTGGTGACGTACAGGGTGTCCCCGTCGAGGCACAGCCCGGCGGGCTGCGTCGCGGGGAGCCTGATCTGCTGGTCCAGGGTGCCGTCGGCGCGGTAGCGGTGGACGGTGCCGGTGCCCCGGACCGCGGTCCACAGGGCTCCCTCGGCGTCGACCGTCATGCCGTCGGGGTCTACGGTCAGTTTCCAGCGCAGCTTGGTGGCGACCCAGTCGGCGCCGTAGGTGAACTGAGCGGACTCGGCCGGCGGCAGACACCCCCGATCCGGCAGTCGCCAGCCTTGCCCAGCGTGCCGGAGCACCGCCTCGCCACCCCGGGCGAGAAGACTCCGCCCTTCGGGAACCGGTGTCGTCCACCACTCACACCTGCGGACGCACCACCGCCACCTCCCGGCGGGCCAACCCCGCACAAAGGTCCTGACATGCCATTGGCTGGAGCAATGACCAGCCCGAAGCGCAGCGGCGCAGCAAGATGGACGTCTTGACCACCTCATGTGCCAGGAGTGCCGCGTGTACAGGCTGTGTGAGTGGAGCCGCCAGGAGCGCCGTCCGCGTGCAGGCCACACGGTAGCTCCGTCCTGCGACCGGGCAGCGTCCGTGCTCGCGCCGCTCACTCCGCGACGGAGCGAGCAGTGAGGCGGCCGGGCCGCCCCGGGGCGGCGAGCGGCTCGGCAGCCGGGCCTGGCAGTGGGGGCCCACAGGTGTCGCCCGCGCCCGCCTGGATGCGCTGGCTGCCCGCCTTCTACGTCGCGGGCATCCTGGTGCTCGAACCCATTACGCCCGTGCAGTGGCCGGTGAGCTTCCTGCTCATCGCCCTCCCCGTGATCGCCGCCTTCGCCCACGGCCCCGCTGCCGTCGCTGCCGTCACCGTGTTCGCGATCGCCTTCGAAGCGGTCCTGGCCGGCACCCCCTGCTGCGCTGGCCGCCCGGTGGAATACGTGTGGGAGCGCCACTACGTGGCTGCCTACCTGTGCACCGCTCTGGTCGGCGTCCTTGGAACAATCCTGGCTGCCCACCGCATCCGCCGGGAACGCACCCTCGCCACCGTACGTTTCGTGGCCGAGATCGCGCAGCGTGTCCTGCTCAGCCCGGTCCCTCACCGCATCGGCCCCATTCTGGTGGAAGACCTCTACCTATCCGCCGCCGCGGAAGCACGCATCGGCGGTGACCTGTATGAGGCCGTCCCCACCACGTACGGACTCCGCCTTGTCATCGGCGACGTCCGCGGCAAGGGACTCCCTGCCGTGGAGACTGCCGCCACCCTCCTCGGCGCCTTTCGCGAGGCCGCCCACGACGAACCCGACCTCGTCGCCGTTGCCCGCCGGATGGAGGCCAGCATGCACCGCAGGGCCGCCCGTCTAGCCGGAAACGACATGAGCGAGCGCTTCGTCACTGCTGTCTTCGCGGAGATCCCCCGCCACCACGTGGTCCGCATCGTCAACTGCGGCCACCCCCCGCCCCTCCTCATCCGCCCCGACGGAGTCACTGAGCTGGAGACGGCCGACCCCGCACCGCCCCTCAACCTCGGCATGCTCCTCACGGAGGCCTACCGCGTCGACGAATACCCCTTCCGCCCCGGCGACCAGTTGCTGCTCTACACCGATGGCGTCACCGAAGCACGCGACCCCACCGGGGCCTTCTACCCCCTCCGCCAACGTGTCCTCTCCTGGGGCCCCCTCCAGCCCCGGGAGCTCCTCGATCGTCTCCATCACGACCTCCTCATCTACAGCAACAACCGCCTCCACGACGACACCGCGGCCCTCGCCGTCTACCACCTGCCCGACTAGCCCCGGTCTTTGCCTGCTCGGCTCGCAGTGCGACGCCGAGCAGGGCGCGGGCCTTGTCGACCTTGTCGAGTGCGTCCAGGACGGAGCCGACCGCGTCGGTGATGCTGGGTGGCGGCTCGGTGGTCAACGCCTTGACCGCTTCGACGGCGGGCTTGGGCTGCCCTGCGCCCTCTTCCGGTTCGGCCTGGGAGTGGTCAACGGGTTGACCACCCGTGGCGGGTGCACCTGGATACCGGCGGCTGGAGATGTCGAGGACCTCCCGCTGCCACGGGGCGGGTTCGGGGTAGCCGACGGACTTCGGGTCAGCCAAGCCGCGGTTGATCTCGTCGCGGTCGAAGTGCGCCGGGTTGTACTTGTGCAGGCCCCACTCGCGCAGTTCGCGATAGCGGGGCCCTTTGCGGGCCCGGATCGCCCGCAGGGTGCGTTCGTAGCCGAGCGGGCCGCCGCAGTCCTCGGGCGGGCAGGCCCGGCGGCCGGCACTGCACCGCGGGTAGTGGGTGTTCGCGGCGGGGCGGTGGATCTTCTCGACGGTGATGTGGTGGGTCCAGTAGTCACCGAAGTCGTACACGTACCCCGTGCCGGAGCCGACCTCGGGCAGCATCTGGGCGACGGTGTACGCGGACGGCTCACGGCCGTTGTGCCCGTACGTCTCCCACCGGGCGCCGAACTCGTACAGGTGGGCGTCGTCCCAGCCCATGGTGACCTGGATGACGGCGTGCAGACCGGACAGCGGGGTGTGCGAGTAGACGTGGATGCGCCGCCACACCACCGGCTCGGTGTCCGGCATCGACACTCGCAGCTGGTGCACGGTCTCCACGGGGGCAACCGTATCGGCAGAGGTCCACTCACCGCCGTTTGCGGCCCCTGACAGGATTCTTACCCGCACCCCAGGTCGGACAGGTGCAGCCCGGTCAGTCCGCCGATCCGCAGCGTCGTGTCGGACAGCCAGGTCACCACCATCGTGTCGCGGGCGGTGTTCACCACCTCCAGCAGTTCCGGCCGGGCCCCGTCGGGCAGCATCTTCGGGTGCCGGCGGCGAGTCCCCCTCTTCGGCGTCAGCGGGTTGACCGCCACCGACGTCATGACATGCCCGAGCAGGGCCCGGTCCCGGTCCGCCTGGGTCGGCAGCCGCCGCACCTCCAGCGCGGACCGCAGATCATCGTTCATCCCGCGCTTAGCGCACTGGTGCAGGTAGAAGCCCTTCAAGCAAGCGGCTGCGGTCTGGAGACCCGACTCGCCGTACGGCTTCTTCGGTGGCGTCCGCCACGGCTGTCCGAACGGCATCGCCACCCTCGCACCGACCGCCCCCATGTACCGGTGCAAGTCCATCAGCGTGACCTTCTCCGTCGCCAGCCCCTCACGCACCCGCCACCGCAGATGATCGACCAGCGTGTACGCGTAGGTCTTCTGCGTCCCCGACGCCTCGTACACCCGCAGGAAACTGTCGGCCTCCTCGTCCGCCGACCCGTCCGGCCAGACGATCGTGTACGACCACCCGCCACCGGCCCGCTTCATCGGCTGTACCCGGATGTCCTCCAGGACCATCTCGCTTCGCACGCCATCTCCCGCCCCTCATCCCGTACATCGGAAAGGGAACGGAGACGATCAGTAAATAGACACGCGATGCGCTCTCAGATCGCCCCATCGAGCGAAGCGCACACTCAAAGCACACTCGGTAAAGGCCGCGACGCCGCCGAACTCACCGCGCTCGCCGACCACCTCACCGCCCACGGCCTGGTCCTGGAAATGCTCGCCGGACCCCTCCAGGGGATGTACGACCCCAGCGGTCCAGGACGCCTGCTGTTCGGGTTCTTCGCCGCGATGTCCGTTATCTCAAGCTCGCCGATCAAGCAGGGCTGTGACCTGGGTTGCCAGGTCAAGGACGGTGTCTTCGACCTGGCCGCGTGACCCTTTCGAGCG
>NZ_JBSFYR010000137.1:0-14211 GCF_053599875.1 Streptomyces sp. NPDC005151
GCGTCCTGGGCGACCGCACCCCCGCCGAGGCCATGAGACGCTGGTCAAAGGAACTCGCCTACCGCTGATTCGCAACGATCAGTGGAAACCGCCCCCCATGAGAAACGACTTACTGACCTCGCGCGCCCATACCGCCGGCTCCGCCACCACTTAGCGCCTTCTCTCTTATACGTGCTGCGGGACGGCCGCTACACGGCCGCCCCGCGCTCACAGTCGTGCTGATGACACCTGGCTTATCAGCAGGCGGTCGCCGAGGTGTACTTCTTGGCCGAGCTGGCCTCGTCGTAGTCGGCCAGGCTCAGAAGCCGTTTCTCGACCGACCTTGGAGTGTGAGGGTCGAACAAAGTTCCTGATCGGGTGATTTTCTGGTGGTGTGGGCATGAAGGCAGGGCCTCTCGGTAGCTCGGAGATGCGAATCGAACCGAGCAAGACCGGGAGGCCCTGGTGTCGTTGTTGTACTCGCTCACGTCGTTGGAGTTCAACTCGGCCGTCGTGTCGTGCGATTGCCTCGCGCACATGTACGGGAACGCGGCTGATCATCCGAACCGGGTACGCCGGTATCCCTCGGACATGACGGACGCGGAGTGGGCGGCTGTGCGCCCGTTGTTGCCGGTGCCGGCCTGGCTGGAGGGGAAGGGCGGGCAGCCCGAGGGCTACTGCCACCGTCAGATGCTGGACGCGATCCGCTACCTGGTCGCGGGCGGGATCTCCTGGCGGGCGATGCCCGCGGACTTTCCCGCCTGGGTCCGGGTCCATGCGCTGGCGCGAGCACGAGCTGATCGCGGAGTTCCACGACCGGCTGCGCGGACAGGTCCCTGAACGCGAGGGCCGTCAGGCGCCTCGCCATCGACCGTACCCCCTCCACCTTCGCCGGCGTCGGCTCCAGCCCGAGCACCACCGTGATCTCCTTGGCCCGCACCGGGCCCTGGCCCGGCCGGCCCACCAACACCCCCAGAATCCGCTGCTAGTCCATCGCGAGAACCGTCGCGGGCAGCCCTTCCCGCCAGGGCGGCACCGTCGTCCCCGGCAACGGCACGGGCACGGACACGGGCACCGATTCCGTCTCCGCCCCGGTCACGGCGGTGGTCTCGGCAGCGGAGGCGGCCAACGCCTCGACGAGCTCCTCCCGCGCGATCACCCGCCGGTCCAGCTCGATCTCAGCTGTCTCCACCATCTCGGCAACCCGCGCGGCTTCCTCTCGCAAACCCTCCACCCGCACCCGGGCAGCCGCCTCTCGCTCCTCCCGCAATCCCAGCATCGACGCCACCGCGCACCCCTCACCGACCAAGCGGAACCAGAACGTCGAAACTCTCCCTCACCCCGAGCGAAACCATGCCCTACCAGCAAGAATCAAGCGATCGCGTTCGGTTGAGATACGGCTCCCGAGGGAGAAGGGGTGCAAAACGCCACGAGTGGCTCCATACGCGCAGATGGGTGATTTCGACTACCCTCAAAAGGTGTGCAGAGAGCCGCCTGAGCACGAACTCTGGACAGCGAGGCCAGGACATGACCAAACCGCCGAAGCCATCCCGGCCCTCACACGGCGACCGGCCGAGCCGGCACAAGGGGGCGGCAGAGCGCGATCTGCGCGCCCGCGAGCAAGGGCACGACGACCTCGATCTGATGCCCTGGCCTCGACTGCCCGTCAGCAGTACACGCAGGACCGGAGCAGCGTGCAGGAGCACTCCGTGAACCGTCCGGAAGAGGCGGTCGGTGAGGCGCGCCGGCTGGTGTGTCGATACCTCGATGGTTGAGGAAGCGGCCACCAGCCGCTCGTGAACTTCAGGCCCGGCCCGCCCGGGCGCTGCCCGATCCGGCCGTTGAGGACCTGTCGAAGCCCTGTCCGTCGGCTGACCGTCCGGCAGCATCACCGCACACAGAGAAGGTGTTCCACCATGGAGCGAGGAAGCAACCAGGTCAGCCCGCACAAGGACGATGCGAGGAAGCATGAACTGCAGGGCTATCTGAGGTCCGGCCACCCCACCCATGCCGACGAGACCTACGATCCCGAGCCGGCAGCCGACGACGACGTGCGAGTGGACGCGGGTGGCCCCGTCCCCCCACCCGGCAAGGAAAGGGACCGGATACGTGCCGAGAGGGCGGCCGAAGCCCTGAGGTCCGATCTGGCGCGCCACCTGAATCGCACGGCCTTCCCGGGCGACCGTTCGTCACTCGTGCAGACCTTGTCGAAGGAGCACGCTCCGGACACTCTGGTCGATGCGGTGCGTGAACTGCCCGGCGGCGAGCGCTACAAAAACGCGGGGCAGATCGTCCGGGCACTGGGCCACCAGCCCCACGCCTGACAACGGGGAATCGTCGCATCGTTGGCCCCGTCCACGCTTCGATGTGCCGCCTCCACCCCAGCGGTGGGAACCGGCCCTCGCCAACGAGCGGGCAGACCGACCACGGCCCCTGGGCGCTTCGTGCGCCTCAACGCCTGGATGCGCCGGAACTCCCCGTCGGCGGCTTCGGCACTGCCCACCCAGCAGCTCGATGTCCCGTGCCCACCGCTCGGAGGAAACGGGGCAGCTTGCTCCTGGCCTGGCCGAGCCTGCTGCGGATCGTGCGAACGGGTACTCCGCGGTCGACGCAATCCGTCTCGACGCTGCGGTCACAGCGGCAGACAACCGAGCCGTCGCTTACCTGACATGTGCGGCGATGGTCCGTGCGCACTCCATCGACTCGGCATGCGCGGTGTCCACCTCCAGGTCGTAGACCATGCCCCGGTGGACCACATCGGCCTGGGACACGGCCATCCCGGTGACCCGATCTCCTCGTGCGATCTCACGGCCTGCGGCAATCACACTTTCGCACCGGACGCCGACCCACAGCACCCGCAGTTCGTCCAGAGCCTTCTGCCATCGCTGCTGTGAGTCCGCGCCGCCGAGGAAGACCTCATCGATGATGACCCGGGCGCCCGCACGGGCCATCGCGGCGACTCCCTCGATCCAGGCTGCTTCCAGAGTCCGGAACTCCGGCCCGACGATCACCTCGCCGTCTGGAGCGAACTCGATCCCGGCATCCGATGCCCGCATGGACGCGGGCATCGCCTCAACCAGCGTGTCGACCCCGAAGGCCAGCCACGGGCCCGGCAGGACCGCCTGCAGACACCGCACGATCCCGGACTTCCCCGAGCTGGAACCACCATTGAGAAAGATCACCTGAGTCATCACCGCGCCACAGTAGCGGCACCGCAACAACGCTCGAAACGGATTTCAGCGAACGCCGCACCGCCGGCCACAACCCGGTGAACCTTCCCGGTCACAGCACCAGGGAGATGAAACCGCGAAGAATCCCCGGGATCACGGTGACCTCCGTCTTGGGGCTTCCTGCTGAGAACTTATGGCCGGTACAAGGCGGCATCACGCCGACGCCAGGTCGTTGAGTGGTTCCGGTCGCTGGGGCGGCTGACGGACCATGGAAGGGGACGGACTCCGGTCGGCGGCCGTGCGTCCTGTTCCGTCTGCGGGTGATCGCAATGAAGGGTTCGATCCGAATCGGCAGTGTGCGGGGGCTGGAGCTGCGTGCGCATTGGAGCGTGCCGCTGATCATGCTGCTCTTCGCGTACGGTCTGGGCAGCCGCACACTGCCTGCGTACGCGCCGGGCCTGGCGTCGGTGGTGTACGCGGTGGCTGGAGTTATCGGTGCTCTGCTGTTGCTGGTGAGTCTGGTGGTGCACGAGGTGGCGCACGCGCTCACGGCCCGCAGGTCCGCGATCCCCGTGCAGGACATTACGTTGTGGGCGCTGGGTGGAATAACCCGGATGCAGCGGCCTGCGACGGCACGGGCGGCGCTCGCGGTCGCCGTGAGCGGGCCGCTGGCCAGCCTGGTGCTCGGCGGGGCCGCACTGGGGGCCGCGGCCGGGGCCGGGGCCGGGGGCTGGCGGATACCAGCTGTTGTGCTGGCGTGGCTGGGCGGCACGAACCTGCTGCTGGGCGTCTTTAATCTGCTTCCCGCCGCACCCTTGGACGGGGGCCGGGTCCTGCAGGCCGTGCTGTGGACGTGTACGGGTGACGAGGACCGGGCCCGGCGGGTGGCCGGGCGCAGCGGACAGGTCCTCGGCATGGGTCTCGCCGTGGTCGGGTGGCTGGCTTTTGTGAGGGGGGTGCCGGGTGGGTTGTGGCTGATAGTCATCGGCTGGTTCGTGGCGCTCACCGCCGGGGCCGAACGACGGTGGGCCGAGCTCCGCACGGTCCTGCGCGGCGTACGCGTGAGGGAGGCGATGACCAGTCCGGCCGCCACCGGTCCGGACTGGCTGACGGTGAACCGTTTCCTGTCCGACGTGGCCGCACAGGCGGGTCATTCGGTCCTGCCATTGGTGGACTTCGAAGGCCGTCCCAGCGGCGTCGTACGGCTGCGCCGACTCCGTGCCGTGCCGTCCCAGCAGCGGGAGACGCTGCGCATACGGGAAGTGGCGACCCCGCTGTCGCAGTGCACGCTCGCAACACCGGACGAGCTCCTCACCGGGGTCCTGGACCGCCTCGGCTCGGGCGGCGGACTGCCCATCCTGGTCACGGACAGCGGCCGACTCGACGGGATCGTCACCGCCCACGACATCGACCGAGTCGCCCAGCGGCACACAGCGGGCCCGGATGGTGCTACTCCGACTCCCGACGGATGACTTCCGGCACGGCCTGCCGAATCGGGACCCGCGAAGAAACGGGATGGCGTTCAACACGTTCGACGTGCAGTTGCATCCCGGGCTGCTGAACGGGGAGTTCGACGCCGTGCCCCGAACGGTGAGTGGGCACGCGTCCGCTCCGGGACACCGACGTCCCGGAGCGGACGGCCCCTGCCGATGCGCCTCCGTCAGGCCTTGACAGCGGGCTCGGCGGTAACGGCGTTCCCCGCCTCACCGTCCTGTGCAGCGGCGAAATGGGCAACGCCCGGGATGGCCGTGGCCACCGCGGCTGCCAAGAGCGCGACGCCGCCGCCGATCATCAGGCCGACGCGGAAGCCGTCCTCGGAGGCGAACGTGAAGCCGCCCATGGTGACCGTCATCTGCGAGAGGACGACACCGATCACCGCGGCGCCGATCGAGGTGCCGAGCGAGCGCATCAGCGTGTTGAAGCCGTTCGCGGCGGCCGTCTCGGACATCGGGACCGCACTCATGATCAGCGCGGGCATCGCGCCGTACGCGAGCCCGACGCCACCGCTGATCACGACGGTGACGATCAGCAGGCCCCAGGTCGAGCCCATCAGCGCCATCGACAGGCCATAGCCGGCCGCGATGACGAGGGAACCGGAGACGAGGGTGAGCTTCGGGCCGCGCGCGTTGGTCAGCTTCCCGCCGAACGGCGAGACGACCATCATGACGAGGCCGGCGGGTGCCATCCACAGGCCCATCGCCAGCATCGACTGGCCGAGGCCGTAGCCGGTCGCCTCGGGGAACTGCAGCAGCTGCGGCACGATCAGCATCTGCGCGTACATGCCGACGCCGATCAGGATCGAGGCGGCGTTGGTGAGCAGCACCCGGGGGCGGGCGGTGGTGCGCAGGTCGATCAGCGGGTCGCGGGTGCGCAGCTCCCAGAAACCCCAGACCAGCAGGACCACGACCGCGGCGGCGAGAAGGCCGAGCGTGCTGCCCGAGCCCCAGCCCCAGTCCGCACCCTTGGAGATCGCGAGCAGCAGACAGACCAGGCCCACGCCGAGACCGAGCGCGCCGGCCAGGTCGAAGCGCTGCCCCTTCGCCGCGGCCGGTACGTTGGGAATGAAGGACCAGATCATCACGGCGATCAGCGCGGCGAGGACGGCCGACCCCCAGAACAGTGCCCGCCAGCTCGTGTACTCCGCGACTCCGGCGGCGATCGGCAGGCCGAGGCCGCCGCCGATGCCCATGGAGGCGCTCACCAGTGCAATGGAAGAGCTGAGCTTTTCGGCCGGCAGCAGGTCACGCAGCAGGCTGATGCCGAGCGGCACCACGCCCATGCCCATGCCCTGCAGACCGCGCCCGACGATCATCATGCCGACGGACGAGGTCAGGGCGCACACCACCGAGCCCGCGATCAGCGGCACACAGGAGGCGAGCAGCATCTTGCGCTTACCCAGCAGGTCGCCGAGGCGGCCGGCGACGGGGACGCAGACCGCTGCCGACAGGAGCGTGACGGTGATCACCCACGTGGCATTGGAGGACGTGGTGTGCAGGATCTGCGGCAGATCCGCGATCAGCGGCGTCACCAGGGTCTGCATAATCGCGGCGACAGTGCCGGCCAGCGCGAGCGTGGCGACGACGCCGCCCGATCGCAAGGTCGGCTGGGGGCCGTCCATGAAGGGCTCCTCTACGTGTTCGACATTCGAGATTGGAAGAAAATGTGCATCATACACATCTCATGTATCAACCATGTGGCATGTATCATGCATGGGGCAGGATCATTGCGACATCGCATGCGCCGTCCGGCATGCACGGGACCGTCGAGGAGATCCGATGAACAGGGCCACGCGCCAGGTGGAGTACGAGCAGATGCTGCAGAGCCGCTACCTTCACCTGCACAAGTCGAAGGGGCGGCGCAAGGGCAGCACCCTGGAGCGCAGCGCGTACATCCTGCTCAGCCGCATCCGGGTGCAAGGCCCGATGTCCATCGGTCAGCTCGGTGACGCCTTCGGCCTCGACGCGTCCACCCTGAACCGGCAGACCGCGGCCGCCATGCGCGCCGGGCTCGTCGAGCGCATCCCGGACCCCGACGGCGGCATGGCGCGCAAGTTCCGTATCACCGCGGAAGGCGAGCAGCGTCTCGACGAGGAGCGCGAGGGCACCGTCCACACCCTGGAACAGATCATGGCCGACTGGTCCGACGAGGACATCGCCGCCTTCGCCGACTACCTCAAGCGCTTCAACACCGACATCGAGCGCCTGGACGGCAGGCCCTGGCCGCGGCCGTGAGACGGTCAGCGCAGGCGCCTTCGTGAGCGGTCGCAGGACGGCCCGGACTCGTTCTCCACGCTGACTCACACGCCCGGCCAGTGCGGGTGCCGGTCAGTGACCGGCATGCCACAGCCGGCGCACTCCCGAGCGGCCACGCCGAGCCAGGTGCCGAACTGGTGGGACTCCGATGCGTTCACCCCGCTGGAGCGTGAGGTGATGGAGTACGCCGCGGCCATGACGAACACGCCGACGACCGTCACCGACGAGCTGTCGGCGAGCCTGCTCAACCAGCTCGGCCCGGCGGGGCTGGTCGAGCTCACCGTGTTCATCGGCTTCGCCAACCTGTCCACCCGGGTCAACACGGCGCACGGGATCACCTCGCAGGGCTACTCCGAGGCCTGTCAGATCCCGCTGGCCAAGCGTCCCCAGACGTCCGCTGTTGCCTGACGGCATGACTCGTGAGACTCATGACGTCATGACCGATGACCCGTTCGTCGTCCACCGCAGCCTGCTCTTCACCGTCGCCTACGAGATGCTCGGCTCCGCCACCGACGCGGAGGACGTGCTCCAGGAGACCTGGCTGCGGTGGGCAGACGTCGACCGGTCCCAGGTGCGTGAGCCCCGGGCGTATCTCGTCCGGGCCGTCACCCGCCAGTCCCTCAACCGGCTGCGCAGCCTGTCGCGCAGCCGCGAGGACTACGTGGGCGAGTGGCTGCCGGAGCCGCTGCTGACCAGCCCCGACGTCGCCGAGGACGTCGAACTCGCGGAGAGCGTCTCGATCGCGATGCTCACCGTGCTGGAGACACTCGGGCCGACCGAGCGGGCGGTGTTCGTCCTCCACGAGGTGTTCGACATGCCGTACGGGGAGATCGCCGAGGCCATCGGGAAGTCCCAGGCCGCCGTGCGGCAGATCGCCCGCCGGGCACGCGAGCACGTGGCGGCCCGGCGGCCGCGGGTGCAGGTCAGCAGGTCGGAGCAGCAGGCCGTGGTGGAGCGGTTCCTGGCGGCGCTGCGCACCGGCAAGCTCCAGGAACTGCTGGAGGTCATGGCCCCGGACGTCGTCCTGGTCGCCGACGGAGGCGGGCTGGTCGCCGCCGCTCTGGAGCCGATCCACGGGGCCGACGCGGTGGCGCCGATCCTCGCCCGCGCCAACCGGGTGGTGGATGCGCTGGAGACCGCGGCCGTATGGCTCAACGGCGCACCCGCGGGCCGGATCGAGTTCGACGGCGCTCCGGCCGCGGTGAGCCTCGAAGTGGCGGACGGGCGGGTCACCCGGATCTACGTGGTGCGCAACCCGCACAAGCTGACGCGCCTCGACGAACTGGCCGAACTCGCCAGGTAGGCCGGTCGTACGGCAGATGTCATGAGTGGTCCGGGCGGTCGCCGACCGCCCGGACCGACGTCTGTCACCGGCACCGTAGGAGGGCCAACCGGAATGTGCATGACCCAGATACGCCAGAAACCCGCCACGGGATGATCTCGGGCGTCTGACGGGCCGGTCGCCGGAGTCGACCTGGTCCTGCCGGACCCACTTGCGCAGCGTCTCGGTCGTCCCGATCCCCAGCCTGGCGGCGACGGCCTTCATCGCCGACCACCCGGTGTCGTAGTCCGGACGCACCTCGGCGACCATGTGGACCGCTCGTTTGCGCAGCTCAAGAGGGTAGGGGGAAGGACGTGCCATGACTCGATCCTCTCAAATGATCAAGTCCCTAGCGAACCCGGGGCGGTTCACTCATTGCCGCCCCACCTGCTGCCGGCGTGCTGTCTCACAACCAGCCGCGGCGGGCCGCGATCACTCCGGCCTGGAAGCGGTTGGCGGCGCCGAGGAGGTCGTGCAGGCGGCTGATGCGGCGGCGCATGGTGCGGACGGACCAGCCGAGCTGGCGGGCTATCGCCTCGTCCTTGAGGCCGCTGACCAGGAGGGTGAGGACGAGTCGGTCCTCCTCGCCGAGGGGGTCCTCGGCGGGGGCGTTGAGGGGCAGGGCCTGCTTCCAGCACATTTCCCAGTAGCCGGTGAGGGCATCGAGCAGGGTGGACGGGCGGATCACCGCGGCGCGGACGTCGTTGAGGTCGAGGGAGAGGGGCATCAGGGCGAGCTTGCGGTCGGCGATGGCGAGTTTGATGCCCAGGCCGGGCAGGACGCGGGCCTGTTCGCCGTGCCGGACCAGCTCGCGGACGTCGTCGAGGACGCCCGGCCATTCCAGGGCCTCGGGGGCGTAGACCGCGCGGTACCGTACGCCGCGGCCGAGCGCCGTCGCCTCCACCGGGTTGGAGGTGGTCAGGGCGTACGGCGGCCGGTCCAGGGTCATCACGTCCTCGTGGGCCTCCTGCTGAAGACGGACGAACCAGCGGCCGAGCGCCTCGCTGCCGGTGGTGATCTCCACCTCGTCCTCATAGGTCGCGCCGGTGCGCGCGGCGGCGAACAGCCGGGACAGCTCGTCGGCCGCCGAACGGACCCGCTCCAGCTCATTGCTTCTGGCCCGCACCAGCGCCTCGACGGCGGCGCCAGGCTCGATCGCGGCGTACCGGCGGCGGGAGCCGGCGAGCCGGCCGACCAGCCCGTGGTCGCGGAGCCGGTCCAGCGCCCTGGCGACGCGCTCGGCCGAACAGTCGAGATCCGCGGTGAGTTCGGCAGGCGCCGCCGTCCGCCGGGTCAGGACGGCGCGGTAGACGCTCTCGTCGAACGGATCGATGCCTGCCGCCGTGAGTTGCGGTGTCTCGGGAGTCATGGACGGATGGTGGCCCAATTGTGCCAGCGGCAGCAATGGGCCACGGAGATCAGTTGTGCGGCAAGTGCCTTCACCACTAGGACCTTTACGCATGGCAATGAAGTCACGAAGATCGCGTCATGCCGCCCTCGCCGCCGTTGTTCTCGCCGGCACGTTGGCGGTGACACCGGGTGCCGCCAACGCGTCCACGCCCGACCCGTCGCAACGAGTGCTCGTCGAACTGTCCGGGAACCCAGCGGTCACCGCCGCGCCCGGTGGATCGCTGCTGTCCGCCGAGGCCGCCCACGGCGTCGGCGCCGCCCGCCGCGCGCTCGACGCGCGGCAGGAGACGTTCCTCGGCTCGACGAAGAGCGCCGGGCTGCACCCTTCGGCGACCCGCAAACTGGGTCTGCTCATCGATGCCGTGGCAATGACGGTGCCCGCGTCCGAGGTGGGGCGGCTGTCCTCGCTGCCGGGCGTCACCGCCGTCCGCCCCGACACCCGGGTGCTGACGAAGACGGACGTGAGCGTGCCGCTGATCGGCGCACCCGGCGTCTGGCAGCGCAAGGACCCGGCCGGAAGCCGCGTCACCGGCAAGGGGACCACCGTCGCGATCCTGGACAGCGGCGTGGACTACACCCACCCCGACCTGGGCGGCGGACTCGGCAAGGGACACAAGGTCGTCGGCGGGCACGACTTCGTCAACGGTGACGAGGACCCGATGGACGACAACGGCCACGGCACCCACGTCGCCGGCATCATCGCGGGCAAGGCGGCCGAGAAGGGCGGCGTCACCGGCGTGGCGCCCGGCGCAAATCTGCTGGCCTACAAGGTGATGGACGACGACGGCTCCGGCTACACGTCGGACATCATCGCCGGAATCGAGGCGGCCTCCGATCCGGCCAACCCGCACCGCGCCGATGTCATCAACATGAGCCTCGGCGGCCCCGGCGACGGCACCGACCCGCTGGGCCGCGCCGCGACCGCGGCCGTACAAGCCGGTGTGGTCGTGGTGGCCGCGGCCGGCAACGACGGACCGGGCACGGGTACGGTCAGCAGCCCCGCAACGGCCGACGGCGTGGTCGCGGTCGGCGCGTCGACTAGCAATCTGCGGCTGCCCAGCGCCTATCTGGCCGGCAAGAAACCCGAGTTGATCCAGACCTACCGCGGCATCCTGTCCGCGAATCCGCCGGAGCACCCCGTCACGGCGCCGCTGGTCGATGTCGGCGAGGGCACCGCCGAGGACTGGAAGCGGGTCGGCGACGTACGCGGAAAGATCGTACGGGCCGAGATGCTCATCGCCTCCGACGCCCAGTACCTGACGGCGAGCGCCGTGGAGTGGGCGAAGGAGGCGGAGAAGCGCGGCGCGATCGCCGTGCTGGCCGGCCGGTCCTCCAACGACGGTCCGGTGTTCGTCGCCGGAGCACCGGGAGAGGTCCGGCCGCCGGAGGTGAACCCTGAGCCGGGAGTGGCCCAGGTGCCGTCCCCGTCCGCGCGGATCGACGCCTCCGGCGACTCGCTGCGCATGGACCACCTGGTGGTCATGGGCATCGACTCGACCCAGTACACGGAGTTGAGCGCCCGACTCGCCGCCGGGAAGGTCTCGGTGACGCTGCGCGGCACCGACACCACCGACCGGATCGCCTCGTTCTCCTCACGCGGTCCCGCACCGGGCTTCGGTTTGAAGCCCGATCTGGTCGCACCGGGCGTGGAGATCCGCTCCACCGTGCCCAAGGCACTGTACGGGCCCGGCGAGTACCGCATGTCGGGCACATCGATGGCGACCCCGCACGTCGCCGGCGCTGCGGCCCTGCTGCGCCAGCTGCATCCCGGCCGGGCGCCTGCCGCGATCAAGGCCGCGCTGGTCGGCACCGCGAAGCCGCTGAGCGGCAGCGGGCCCACGACGCAGGGCTCGGGCCGGCTCGATGTGGCCGCGGCTGCCTCGGCCACGGTCAGCGCCTCGCCGGCGTCGGTGTCGTTCGGACTCGCCGATCTGTCCCGGCGTCATGTCGGCGGAATCGCGAAGGTGACGCTGCGCAACTCCGGCAAGCGGCCGGTCGCGACCTCGCTGCGGACCGACGGTCCGGCCACGGTCTCGGCGAAGCGGGTCACCGTACCGGCCGGGGGGACCGCGACCGTCACGGTCTCGCTGCGCGTCGCCCGACCGGCGGCCGACACCGAGATCAGCGGCCGTCTCACGGCGACTCCCGACCGGGGACCGGCGATCGGGGTGCCCTACCTGCTCGCCGTCCGGTATCTGGCCGTCCAGGCCGCGCCCGACCCGAGCGACGGTCACTCGACCGTGCACATCGCCCCGCCGACCCGGCTGGCCGCACCGCCGGTCGTCACCGTCACCCCGCCTCGCGGCAAGGCCGTCGACGTCACTTCCACGCTCGATCCCGCCAACGGCTACTACCGGGCCGAGGTGACCGGCAGCGTGGCCGGCGCCTACCGGGTCTCGGTACGCGGCACCGCCGGCACCGGGCAGCGGCTCACCGGCGCCGGCGCCTTCGAGGTCACCCCGGTCGACAGCCGCAGGAACCGCTGGAAGCCGGTAGGTCCCAACGGCCAGGCCGGCTCCATCGCCCTCTCGCCGAGCCGGCCGAAGCAGGCCGTCCTCACCCAGTACAAGAAGGCGGCTCCCTGGCTGACCACCGACAATGGCGCCTCCTGGCGCCAGTTGGGACGACTGCCTGTCGCGGACGGCACGGGTCCGCTCGTGGTGGACGCGAAGAATCCCGACCGCTGGTGGTACGCCGTGAACAGCGTTCACGACGGCAGTCGCCGGGGCGCCATCCTGCGCACCGATGACAACGGGCGGACCTGGCGCACGCTCGACGTCCCGGACACCCGCATCGCGGCGCTCGCCGCCGATGAACGGACCCGCACCCTGGTCGCGGTCACCTCGGACGCACTGCTGGTCAGCACGGATACGGGCGACCACTGGACGACGTATCCGACCGGCGTCACCGGCGGCATCACCGCCGCCGTCGTCACCGGTGACACCCTCTATATGACGACGTATCACGGCGTCTGGGCCCGCTCCGGCATCGGCTCGGGCAACCCCGGCGAGGCACGCCTGCTCTTCGACCCGTCCGGCAAGACCGTCGGCGGGCTGGCCGCCGACTCCTCGGTCGTGGCGGTGTATGTCCCGGGCCGGGGAGTTGTCGGTTCCCGTGACGGCGGGGAGACCTGGACCACCCTGCTGTCCATGACGAGCGGCGGCCTCCGCCTGACCATCTCGGGTGACGACCTGTACCTGAGCACGCTGTCCGGCAGCGGCCGTCTCAGCCGCGACCACGGGCAGACGTGGACCACGGTCGCCGCGCCGTCGCGCGCAGCGGTACCGATGGACTACGACCGTTGGGCCGACGGTTCCGTCACCGTCTCCAGCGAGCAGGACGGTCTCTACCGGGGTGCCGCGGACGGCACCGGATATCGGCGGATCGGCGTCCAGGGACTGACCGTCAACGATCTCGCTGTCAGTGACGGCCATCTGCTCGCCGCCACCGACAGCGCGGTCTACCGCACCGCCCTTCCCGTCGCGAGCCCGGAGTGGGGCCAGTCGGGCGGCGAGGGCATGAGGGGCGTCACCGTCCCGCAACTTGCCGTGTCGGCCAAGGATCCGAAGGTGATCTGGAAGGTGCGGCGCACCGCGTTCGGCTCATTCACCGTCGAGCGCAGCGGCGACGGCGGTGCCACCTGGGAGGAGAGGGGCAGTTCGGCGGAGGTGCCGACGGCGCTCCTGGTCCACCCCGCCGACCCGAACCGGGTCATGGTCAGCTTCCGAAGCCTTCTGGGCCAGGGGCTGTTCGCCACCAGCGACGGCGGCGCGACGTGGAAGAACCTCTACCACGAGCGCTCCTTCGACACCATCGCGGGCGACCCCGCGAATCCGCTGCGCCTGTGGCTCGGCAACACCGCCGGTCTCTACCGGTCTGACGACGGCGGGGTGACCGTCACCAAAGTCGCCGACGGCCCGGTGACCGCGATCGACCTCGACGGACGGCGTCTCGTCGTCGGCGGCGAGAGCGTCCGCGTCAGCACCGACGGCGGCCGGACCTTCCGCACCGCGGACACCGGCGCTCTCGCGATCCATGTCTCCGACCTGCTCCGGGTCGAGGACACGCTCTACGCGGCCACCACCAGCTCCGGGGCCAGCGGCCTCCTGCAAGGCGGCCGCGGCGTACTGCGCAGCACCGACCACGGTCTGAGCTGGCACAACATCTCAACCGGCCTGCAGAACACCGACACCACCAAACTGGCCGCGAGCCCCGACGGCCGCACGCTCTACGTCGGCACCGTCGACGGCGGCGTGCACCGTCTCAACCTGCGCCACTGATCACTACGGACCGGGCGCCCGGACGGAACCTCTGTCCGGGCGCCCGGTCCGCGCGTTGACGCGGCCGGTGGATCAGCGCAACGACCACGACGGCCGGGTCGCCCAGCGCGGGCGCTTCAGCGGCGGTTTCGGTGCGGCTTCCAGCCCGGGTGGGGTACTGCGGCCAGCAAGGCCTTGGTGTAGTCCGTTTCCGGCGCGCGCAGAAGTGAATCGTTCCGGGTTCGGTAGAGACTCTAAGTTGTGGCTGTGACCAGCGGTTTTGGCTGGTTCTGGAGGTAGTAGGTGGCTTCGTACTCGGC
>NZ_JBSFYR010000138.1:0-14177 GCF_053599875.1 Streptomyces sp. NPDC005151
ACGTCGGCCTTGCTCGATGACCTATCGATCGATCCATCGGGAAGGTACGCCTCCTTCCTGCAGGCTGATCCACAGGTATTGAGCATTGCTCGAGGGTGAAACGTCCGGCGATCTGCTCGCCGCGGGTGCCGTCGAACAACCCCGCCCGTTCGACGTTGATCCCTGCGTAGGGCATTGTCACGTTGGCTGACCGGCGTGGGATGATCTTGTGGTTGATCGTGCCGGGGAGGGATTCGCTCGTGTCGTCCGCGCCGCCGTCGTACAAGGGGCACCGGTACCCGGTCGAGGTCATCTCCCATTGCGTGTGGCTGTACTTCCGCTTCCCGCTCAGCTTCCGCAAGGTCGAGGAGCTGATGCTCCAGCGGGGCGTCATCGTCTCCTACGAGACCATCCGCCGCTGGTCCGCCAAGTTCGGCCAGGCCTACGCGAACGGACTGCGCCGCCGCCGGCCCCGGCCCGGGGACAAGTGGCACCTGGACGAGGTCTTCGTGAAGATCAACGGGGAGCAGAAGTACCTGTGGCGGGCCGTCGACCAGGACGGCAACGTGCTCGACATCCTCCTGCAGAGCCGCCGGGACAAGGCCGCCGCCAGACACTTCTTCCGCCGCCTGATGCAGAAGACCCGGGCGGGTGTAGCGGTGGCAGCGGACGACCAGGTGGGCGTGCCCGGCGGCGGTCGCCTCGTCAGCGGGGGCGTCGTCCTCGATCAGGGCCCAGTCGTAGTATCGGTCGCCCTTGAGGCCGTGGCCGGTGCGCATCCGCATCCACGCCTTCTTCGGGACGCGGCGGGCGAGTTCGGCGGCGGTCAGGCGGCCGGCCTGGGTGGTGGCGCGGTGGTCGGCTTTCACGGCCAGGGCGTAGTCGAAGCCCAGGGTGTGGGCGGTGCGGCGCAGCTCGCGCCCGCCGTACACCTCGTCCCCGGCGAACCAGCGCGCAGCGATGCCCAGGGATCGGGCGCGGGCGAGCATGGCGGCGGCAAGCTGCGGCTTGGTGGCGAACTCCACCGCATCGGGCACGTGCCGCAGCAGGCGGCGCTCCTCGTCCGCGGCTCAGCCAGCCGGCAGGTGCAGCTCCCGGTCGATCAGCGCATGGCCGCGGGTGGAGGCGTAGGTCAGGTGGACGGCGACCTGACACAGACCGACCCCGCCCAGAGCGCCGGAGTACTGGTGGGCGGCACCGACGCAGTCCGTGGACGACTTCGCGTCCCCGGTCTCGTCCACCACCAACACCGCTTCCTCGTCGGTGAGTTCACCGGCCGCCCAGGCCGCGAGCCGGTCCCGGGCCAGGTCGTGGTCCCACGCGCCCCGGGAGAGGAAGTGCTGCAGCCGGTGCGGCCCGCCATGCCCCAGCGCCTCGGCCGGTGACCAGCAGTTACGCCGCTCCAGCTCCATCAGCATCGCCTGCACCGCCTCCCGGGCCAGCAGCCGCGAGTCCCGCTGCGGGAAGCAGTCCGCGACCTGCGCCATCACGTCCCCGAACGCGGCCGTCCGCTCCTGCTGGGCTATCGTGGCCTCCACGGCCACCACGTCTTGCGTTGTCTTCACAAACGACCATGATCGCGGTGGCCGTTCCCTTGCCCGCGCCACCCCTGACCTGCACAGACACGTCAACGATCAAGACTTACAGCTGCCGTGTCCGAGAGAAAGGTTCTGGAGCGCCAGGCACAATCGAGGAATCTGGGATTCCTGTTGTGGGTATTCATGATTCCCTTGTGATCCATATCACAGGACGTGGTCGACTGGGTCCGTGCAATGATTCACTGGCGCCGGAAGAGATCCGGCTGCGTCACGATGAAACCGCAATAACTTCTCCCTAACTCGGCAAGTCGTAACACTGGAGACGGCGCATGCCCAAGATGGTGGTTATTGGATATCGGGATGATCTTGATGAGGCGCTACGGCGTCGGGATGTGGATCCCTTCTACATCGTTCCGACTCCGATCATCTCGCCGGAGAAGAAGGCATTTCGCTGTGTCGCCGACATGGAGAACGCCCAGGAGGTTCTCCGCTCGGTGTTCTCCGCTCAGGCGGAAGACCTGGCGGGCGTGCTCAGCGTCCATGAGATGGGTGTATTCTCGGCGGCCTATCTGCGCGGGCAATTGAACCTTCCGGGGAACGCGGATTCACGTAAGGTCCTCACCTTCCGGGACAAGTACCTCCAGAAGGGCCTGTTGCCGCCGGAGGTGCGGCGTGCGCGGTGCCGGTATCTGCCCGTGGGCACGCCCTACGAGGAGCCGGCCGCCGAGCTGGGCACCCCTTTCGTCGTCAAGCCGGCCACCGGGGCGGGCGCCCTGCGCACCAGCGTCGTCCGCTCGCCCGAGGAGTACGCCCGGGCGCTTGAGCCGTTCTCCGGACGCTCGGACGTCGAGGTCGTCGCCGAGTCGTTCGTCGACGCGCCCGAGGTCTACCTCGACGGCGTCTGGCAGCACGGCGCGCTCCAGTGGTCGTCTCTGAGCAGCAATCACATCTCCCCGCTCAGTGCGGTGCAGGGCGGCGTCCTGGCCGCGCATGTGCTCGACCGACAACGATGTCCGGACCTCTTCGAGCAGGCGGAGGCCATGGCCCGCCGGGTGCTCGCCACCCTGGAGGCGCCCGACTGCGTCTTCCATATGGAGGCGTTCCGTCAGCCCGACGGGCTGACGTTCGGCGAATGCGCCGTCCGGCTGCCGGGAGCCCTGTCGCCCCGGGTCAATCAACTGACCTACGGCGTCGACCTCCTCGACATCGAGATCGCCCTCGCCCTCGGGGAGGCGCCCGAGCCGCCGTACGGCCACCGGACACCGGACCGCTTCCACGGCTATCTGCTCCTGCGTCACCCGCGCGAGGGCATGCTGGCGCAGGAGGACTTCGAGCGCGCCTTCTCCTTCGACGAGCTGCACTACCCCTCCGCTCCCGACGCGCCGGTCGGTCCTTACGGCCGCGTCGGTCACGCCGTCGTGTCCGACGCGGACGAGTCGAGGCTCAGGCGCACGATCGACGAGATTGCACGCTTCAACGAGGCAGGCGGCGCCCGCGGCGGCTCGTCGCTCGCATGACGGCGGCCCGCCCGGGATCCGGCCCCGGCGCGGCGAATAGTACGCAGGCGCCCTACGGGTCATTGGCCCCTTCAAGTACATGGCGCGCAAGCCCTGGCCGGCTCGGCGAATATCTCCCGGCGCGCAGAAACAGCAGTTCGCGAAGCGAGTAATTGCAAAAACCCGCATTGTGGTCCATGTCGCCCGATCCGCCGCCATGTGGCTGTCTAATGATGTATCGGATATCAGGGGGTGGATTCCGCGACTCATCGCGACGTAACGCGACAGTAACCCATCATTTCGGCAGTGGTGACTCTGGAGACGGCACATGCCCGCGATAGTCGTTGTCGGATACCGGGAAGATCTCGATCAAGCCCTGCGGTGCCGGGGTCTGAAACACCTTTACTTCATGCCGAGACCGCTACATTTACAGGACAGGAAGAACTATCGCTGCGTCGCGGACATGGAGAACGCGCAGGAAGTCTTCCGGGTGCTGCTCTCCGCCGGTCTCGGCGACCTGGCCGCCGTCGTCAGCGTCCAAGAATTCGGAGTCTTCGCGGCGGCCTATTTGCGCCGGCAGTTGAATCTTCCCGGAAACTCCGATTCCCAGGGAGTTCTCTTCTTCCGGTACAAGTACCTGCAGAAGAGCCGGCTCCCGCCGGACGTCCGGCGCGCGGGCCCGTTATACGTCCCGGGCCACGCCCTACGCGGAACTCGCCGAGGAACTGGGGAATCCGTTCGTCGTCAAACCGGCCATCGGCGCGGGCCCACTGCGCACCGAGGTCGTCCGCTCCGCCGAGGAGTACCACCGCGCGCTGGAGCCGTTCCCGGGCGAGTCGGACGTAGACGTGGTCGCCGAGTCGTTCGTCGACGCCCCCGAGATCTACATGGACGGCATCTGGCAGGGCGGCGACCTGCACTGGCGCTCCCTGACGCGCTATCACAACTCGCCGCTGAGCGCCGTGCACGCGTGCTCTCCCCTCAACTGGTCCAGCTCACCTACGGAGTCGACCTCGTCGACGCCGAGATCAGCCTGGCGCTCGGACTGAGCGTCTCCCTTCCCCCGGCGGTCCGTCCGCCGAAGCGCTTCCACGGCTATCTCCTGCTGCGGCGCCCCGACCACGGCAGCCTGATGTGCGAGGACTTCGCGTGCGCCTTCACCTTCGACAAGCTCACTCATTCCTCCTCACCGGACACGCCACCCGGCCCCTACGGCCGCGTCGGCGAGGCGATCGTCTCCGACCCGGACGAGCGACGGCTGAGCTGCACGATCGCAGAGATCGTCCGGTTCAACGAGACCGGCGGGAAGTAGGGCCTCGGCGCGAACGGGCCCACGTCCCAGCGCCGCGGCGACTCCCACCGGCACATCGCCCGCACGCGGACCGCCACCCGCCGGCCTGAACCGGCCGCGACCGCGTGCCGCACACCGCCCGCGGCGGGCACCGCCCCGCCCCGGACTCACCGGGCCTTACCGTTATGCCCTCAGCCGTCCTCGGGCGGACATCACTCACCCCATCCTCCAGTACGTGCGCGCTGATCCACCCAGTTCAGTCCCACCACGATCGGGGTCTTCACTGTCATGTCGGACATACGTCACGCCACAAGCGTCACGACGCTTCCGCATCTGCTCGAACGCGCCGCACAGGACACCGCACGCGGCGTCACCTTCGTCGACGGTCCGTTCGTCTCCTACGCCGAAATGCGCGAAGGCGCCCTGAGAGTCGCCCAGGGCCTGCGCAGCCGGGGCACCGCACCGGGGGACCGAGTCCTGGTCGCGGCCGGCGACCCTGAGAGCTTCTTCCGTGCCTTCTGGGGCTGCCTGCACGCGGGCGCCGTGCCCTGCCCGATCGCCCCGCCCGCCGATCCCTCCCGCTTGCGCCCGCAACTGGAGCACCTGCGCGGCCTCCTCGGCGACCCGCTGGTCGTCGTACCGAAGGCACACGACGATCTGCCCGACGTCGGGCTCACCACGGTGACCTTGGAGGAGCTGGACGCCGCCCCGGCCGAGCCCGAGCACGTACACGCGGCCGCCCCGGACGATCTCGCCCTGCTGATGCTCACCTCCGGGTCGACCGGATCGAGCAAGGCGGTCCGGCTCACCCATGCCAACCTTCTCGCGGCGCAGGCCGGGAAGTCGGGGGCGCTGGAACTGGGGCCCGCCGACACCATGATGAACTGGATCTCCGCCGACCACATCGCGGCCATCGAGGCGCACCTGCTGCCGATGCGCAACGGCGCGAACCAGGTCATCGCCAACCCGTCCACCGTGCTGGCCGAACCGGTCGGATTCCTCAAACTCCTGACGATCCATCAGGTGCGGGTGACGTTCACCCCCAACTTCTTCTTCGGCCAGATCAACCAGGCCCTCGCGCGGACGGCCGAGGCCGTGCCCGGCATCGATCTCTCGCGGATCCGATACATCATCTCCGGCGGCGAGGCGACCGTGACCGCCACCGTGCGGTCGTTCCTGGACGCCCTGGCCCCCTACGGACTGCGCCCCGACGTGGTGGTGCCCGCGTTCGGGATGACCGAGACCTGCGCGGGCAGCGTGTTCAACCGCGAGTTCACCGACCGCGACCTCGACGAGGAGTTCCCGCCGCTGGGCCACCCGGTCGAGGGGCTGCGCATCCGGATCGTCGACGGCAGCGGCACGGTGCTCTCCTCCAGCGACCGTCCCGCCTCGGCCGAGTCCGGCGAGGTGCAGCTGCGCGGAACCATGGTGACTGGCGGGTACTTCGGTAACCCCACGGCCACCGCCGAGGCATTCACCGACGACGGCTGGTTCCGCACCGGCGACCTGGGCCGGCTCGACGCCGACGGGCGGCTGGCCCTCATCGGCCGCACCAAGGACTCCATCATCGTCAACGGGGTCAACTACTACAGCCACGACCTGGAAGCGGTCCTCGACGAACTCGACGGCGTTCGGCGCGGACAGGTCACCGCCTTCGCGATCCGACCCGAGGGCGCCGACTCCGAACAGCTCGCCGTCGCCTTCGTGCCGGTCGGCGACCCAGCCGACGAGACGACCCTCTACCGCATGCTCGTCGCGGTACGCAGCTCCACGGTGATGCACTGGGGATTCCGTCCCCAGCTGATCCTGCCCGTCGCCGAGACGCAGATCCCGCGCGGCAACCTCGGCAAGGTCCAGCGGTCCCGGCTGCGCACGGCCGTCGAGTCCGGGACGTTGGACGCGGCGGCCCGGCGCACCCAGGAGGTGACCGGCCGCTTCCTCGGCGGCCACGTGGAGCCGGCGGACGAGGCGGAGACCACCCTGGCCCAGGCGTTTGCCGAGGTGCTGAACGTCGAGCGGGTCCCGGTCACCGCGAGCTTCTTCGACCTGGGCGGCACCTCGCTCGACGTCCTGCGGCTCAAACTCCGCGTCCAGACCGCCTTCGGCCTCGACGACCTCCCCATGGCGACGCTCCTGCAGGCCCCGAGCGTGCGGGCGCTGGCGGCCCGCCTGGCCTCGGCGTCCGGCGCGGGCGGCGACGCCGCCTACGACCCGCTGGTGCCGCTCCAGGTCACCGGCGAGGGGACCCCGCTGTTCTGCGTCCACCCGGGCCTCGGCGAAGTACTGGTCTTCGTCAACCTCGCCAAGTACTTCACCGGGGAGCGGCCGTTCTACGCGCTGCGGGCCCGGGGCTTCGGGCAAGGGGAGTCGCACTTCGCCTCCTTCGACGAGATGGTCGGTGCCTATGTCGCGGCGATCCGCCGGACCCGCCCGAGCGGCCCGTACGCCGTGGCGGGCTACTCCTACGGCGGAGCCGTGGCGTTCGAGATCGCCAAGCGTCTGGAGGCCGACGGCGAAAGGGTCGACTTTGTCGGCATCTTCAACCTTCCCCCGCGCATCTCCGGCCGGATGAACGAGATCACCTTCACCGACGGCGCCATCAACCTGGCACTGTTCCTCGAACTCATCAACCCCGCCGACATCTCCGAACTGACCACCGCCCTGCGTCCGTTGCCCGAGGCGGACCAGCTCGCCCACCTTGTCGAGCACGCCCCGCCCAGGCGGCTGGCCGAACTCGACCTGAACGTCCAACGGTTCGGCGCCTGGGTGCACCTGGCGCAGAGCATGGTGCACCTGGGACGCGACTACGAGCCGTCCGGCACGGTCGAACGGGTGCGGGTCTTCTACTGCACCCCACTCAAGGGCACCAAGCAGGAGTGGCTGGACGGTCAGCTGCGCGACTGGGACGAGTTCACCCGCGAGACGAACAGCTACATCGAGGTGGACGGGGAGCACTACACGCTGATGAGCCCCCAGCACGTCCAGAGCTTCCAGGCGACCTTGCGCAGGGAACTGACCCGCGCGCTGGACCGATGACCTGCCGGGCCACCTCCGACACGACCAGGAGCGACTGACCATGCAAGGCAAGAAGATTCTCGTCACCGGCGCCACTGGACAGGTCGCGCGACCCGTGGCCGAGGCGCTCGCCGCCGGCAACGAGGTGTGGTGCCTCGGCCGGTTCGGCGATGCCGAGGCCCGCAAGGCGCTGGAGACCGCCGGCGCCCGTACCGTCGTCTGGGACATGGCCACTGACGAACTCGACGGGCTGCCGGAGGACTTCACCCATGTTCTGCACTCGGCCGTCCACCGGGGCGACGGCCACGACTTCGAGGACACTGCCCGCGTCAACGCGGTGAGTACCGCGCGCCTGATGACGCACTGCGCCGATGCCGAGGCCTTCCTCTACGTGTCCTCCGGAGTCGTCTACAACCGGGCCGACGCGACCCACCGCTACCGGGAGAGCGACCCGCTCGGCGGCGCGGCCCCCTGGCTGCCCACGTACCCCGTCGCCAAGATCACGGCCGAGGGCGTGGCCCGCGGCCTCGCCGAGAGTCTGCGACTGCCGACGGTGATCGCCCGGCTGAACATCGCCTATGGCCCGTACGGGCACGGCGGCGTGCCGATGATCCTCTTCGAGCAGCTGCGTAGCGGCCGGGCCTGCGCGGTGCCGCGCGAGGGCCAGAACTACTGCGACCTGCTCCACACCGATGACGTCGTCCGTCAGGTGCCGCTGCTGTGGGCGGCCGCCCGGACGCCCGCTCAGGTGGTGAACTGGGGCGGAGACGAAGAAGTCGGCATGACCGACCTCATCGAATACATGTCCGCCCTCACCGGCGTCCCGGCCCGGCTCGACCGCGAGTCGCCCAGCCGCGAGACGGCGATCTTCGACCACCGCGTCCGCCGCGACCTCATCGGCGACTGCACCGTCGACTGGCGGCCGGGCATCGCCCGCACGCTGGCCGAAATGTTCGAGGAGTACCGCGACCGCATCGAGGCGCACCTCGCCGTCGGCGAGGGCGAGACGCCCGGCGCCTTTGGGGGAGTGGAGGGCGGCGATGCGTAGGGAATCGGATGTCATCGAGCTGCGGCGCGTCCTGTGCGCCACGCTGGAGTCCGGCCGGCCCATCGGTGCGCCGGGCCGACTCGGTCTGTACCACGAGCGGTTCGCGCGGGCCGACGCGTCTGTCCCGCAGCGTCCCACATTGATCGGGGGAGTCCCCCAGGGCCCGAGCAGTCCCGCTCCCGGCCCGCTTGCGGTGGACGAACTCCTTGGCCGGGCGCAGGAGTTGGGGCTGGAACAGATACTCGTGCCGTACGTGCGCCGCACCGACGACACCGGGCCGCTGCACGCGGCCGGGTTCGTCGCCGCCGCCGCGGGAAGCGAGGGGCTCGTACGGCTGCCCGGCGAGGTGGCCGGCGTGCTGCGCGGCCGGGTCGGCGAGCAGCGGCTCGGCGAACTGCGGACCCGCCACGACGAGTACCGGGAGCTGAGCTGGGAGCTGATCCGGCTCGGCGACCTGCCTCGGCAGCCCGCGGCGCGCGAGGCGTTCGCCGCCCTCCATCAGCAAAAGGGCGGGCGCGGCGCGCTCTGGAGCGCCGAGGCGCTCGACGCCCTGGCCCAGGGGACCCTGGCGGACCGTACCGACCTGCTCGTACGCCGCCGCGGCGGCGACGTCGTACAGGCCGGGCTCCTGGTCCGCTCGCACAACGGGCGCGGGATCTACAGCCTCACCCAGGCCCTGGCCCCAGACGCTCCGGCCGCGCGGCAGGCCCTGTACGAGGCGTCCCTGTACGAGCTGTATCTGCACGCCCGGCGCACCGGCCTGGAGTGGGTCCACCTGGGGCCCGGCGACGCCGAGCGGATGCGGGCCCTGGGCGCCGACCAGTTCGTCCCCCTCGACCACTGGCTGCGCGCCCCCGGCGTGGACGCCGAGCCCGAACAGCCCACGGAAGTCGAGGTGTCGGCCTTCGCCACCGAACCGGTCGCCGCGGTGCCGGTCCCGGGCCCGGCACGCTTCCGCGGCCGACCCAAGTTCGACCTGCTCGACCTCTCCGGCAACACCAACCCGTTCCTCGGGGTGAACGGACGTTACCCCGAACTCGACACGGCCGAGTTGGCCCGTACGTATCTGACGACCGTCGGACGGCTGCCCGGACACGAGGGCCTCGGTGAACTTGGCGCCGAGTACGCCCTGTTCACCAGCGGGGCCGTCGACGCCGTCATGCTGCTCCTCGCCGCGCTGGCCTCACCGGGCGAGGCGGTCTGCGTCACCCCTCCGACCTTCGAGCTGTACGCGCACTTCGCCCGCGTGCTGCGGCTGCCCGTCGTCGAGGCGCCGCTGCTCGGCGACGACCTGGCGCGGCTGGACGTCGAACGGATCCTGGCGGCCGACCCGCGCGTGACGTTCCTGTGCGACCCCAACAACCCGGTCGGCACCAGGCTCGATCCGGAGCAGGTGCTCGAACTGGTCACCCGCAGCCGGGGCCTGGTCGTGATCGACGAGGCGTATGTGGAGTTCAGCGCGGGGCCCTCGTACGCCCCGCTCATCGCCCGGCACGACAACCTCATCGTGCTCAGGACGCTCTCCAAGGCGTGGGGGCTGGCCGGGGCCCGCTGCGGTGTCGCTCTGGCACAGCCGGGGCTCGTCGACGCCCTGCGCAGGGTCCAGGTGCCCTTCGGGTTCACCAACGCCTCGCAGTGGGCGGTACGCGACCGGCTCACCGACTCCGCGCGGGTGCTGGACAGCGTCCGGCGCATCCTGTCGGAGCGGGACCGGATGGCCCGTGCGCTCGCCCGGCACCCGGCCGTGGAACGGGTGTTCCCCTCCGAGGCCAACTTCCTCCTGGTCCGCATGCACAAGCACGAACGCGTCATGGAGCAGCTGCGCGGCGCCGGGATCATGGTCGCCGACACCGCCCGGCTGGTCCCCGACACCTGTCGTGTCTCCATCGCCGACGAGCGGGCCGGCGACACCCTGCTCGACGCCTTGTCCCGTGTGCGGTGAACCGCCGGCCGACCGTCGCGCCACCAGCACCCCGAGACCGAAAGGACCGGCCCGTGGGTAACCGCCCCCAGACCGACCACCCGGTGCACGACCGCCCGCTGACCAGCGAGGTCGTCGCCGAGAACTACGACCGCTGGAGCCCGCCGCTGCACGCGGACTTCGCCGCCAACGAGCACAACGGCCGTGTCGGCCGCACCCTGCTGGTCGACACCGAACGCCTGCGCGTCTGGGAGACGCGCCTCGAGCCGGGCGAGCGCCTCCCCGTCCACCGCCATGTCCTCGACTACCACTGGATCGCCCTCACCGACGGTCGCGCCCGCCAGCACATGAGCGACGGCACCAGCCGGGAGATCTCCTATGCGCGCGGGCAGACCAGGTACTTCACCGTCGCTGACGGCGGACATCACCTGCACGACCTGAAGAACATCGGCGACGAGGTGCTGTCCTTCCTGACCATCGAGTCCAAGGACGGCCCGAACGAGCAGATCGACCTCCCGCAGGACCCGTGACGGCGGCCGTGGGGCCGTGTCGCAACCATCGTCGCTAGGGAGGCTGAACCACCGTGATCGTGCTCGGATACAACGGATTCACCAGGGGCGCCGAGATCTTCGGGCGCCTGTTCGGGGCGACCGGCGTCGCCCGCAACCTGCTCGTGGGCCACGACGCGTCGGCGGCCCTCGTGTTCGACGGCGAACTGGTCGCCGCCGTCGAGGAGGAACGGCTCAGCCGCGTCAAGAAGACCTCCGACTTCCCCGCCCACGCGATCCAGTGGTGCCTGGACTTCGCCGGCGTCCCCCTCGACCAGGTGGACGTGGTCGCCTTCCCTTGGCGCTTCTCGCCCGAGGTGGCCGCCGAGATGATCGCCGAGGTCGCCTCGGGCGGTCTGTCGCCCGCCGAGAAGTTCGACGTCCTGCGGCGCACCGGGGAGTTCTACACCGACATGGTCAGCCGTGAGGCGATCCACGACGACTTCGTCCGGCGCACCGGCCATGAGCTCGACCCCAACAAGCTGGTCCTGGTGCCCCATCATCTGGCCCATCTGACGTGCGGCGCGTATCTGGCCGGGGGCGGGGACGCGGCGTTCCTGGTGAGCGACGGCCGGGCCGAGACCCTGTCCTCGGTGATGGGCGAAGTGCGCGACGGCGTGGTGCGCGTCTTCGACGACAGCACCATCCCGATGACCAGTTCGCTCGGCGTGGCCTACGGACGGATCACCCGCTACCTCGGCTTCGTGCCCAACAACGACGAGTACAAGGTGATGGGCCTGGCCGCCTACGGCCCGTCGCCGCGTCGCAACCCCCTGCTGGAGCGCTGCGTACGGCTCCACGAGAACGGCACGTACACCATTTCCATCCCCACGGACGTGACGGCGTACTACGCGCTGTTCGACGACCTGTTCGGCGGAGACAGCGAGAAGCGCGAGGAGTTCGACTTCCGGGTGAAGGTCGCCGCCATGGCCCAGCACATGGTGGAGGCCGTCACCGCGCACCAAGTGCGGGCGCTGACGGCCACCTCCGGTCTGGACACACTCCTCTTCGAGGGCGGTCTCGCATTGAACTGCGTGGCCAACACCAAGATGCTGGAACGCTCGTCGTTCACCGGCATGGAGGTCAGCTTCGGCGCGAGCGACCCGGGGGTCGCCATCGGCGCGGCCGTGTACACGGCCGGGCTCAGAAACCGCCCCGCCGACGCCGCCACCACGCCCTACCTCGGGCCCTCCTACGACGAGCCGCACATCCTGGAGGTACTGGAGGAGTACGCCGACCGGGTCGAGTGGCAGGAGGAGGCCGACATCGAGGCGGTCACCGAGCGCACGGCGCGGCTGCTGTCCGAGAAGAACGTCGTGGCCTGGTTCCAGGGGCGCACCGAGTACGGGCCGCGCGCTCTGGGCAACCGCAGCATCCTCGCCAACCCGGCCTTCCCCGAGATCAAGGACATCATCAACATCCGGGTCAAGCACCGCGAGCCCTTCCGCCCCTTCGCCCCGGTCGTCCTGGAGTCCGAAGCGCCCCGGGTGTTCGACCTGGGCAAGAAGACCTCGTCGCCGTACATGACGTTCGTCTTCCCGGTCCGCGAGGAGTACCGCGAGCGGATACCCGGAGCCTGCCACGTCGACGGCACCGCGCGCGTGCAGACCGTCGACGACCGCCAGAACCCGGTCCTGGCCCGCCTTCTGCGCGCTTTCACGGACCGGACCGGCGTGCCCTGCCTTCTCAACACGTCCTTCAACGTGGCGGGTGAGCCCATCGTCTGCTCGCCGCGCGACGCTCTCGAGTGTCTCCTCGCCACGGAGATCGACCATCTGGTCATCGACCGCTTCGTGATCACCAAGAAGTCCGGCTGACCCCCGGCGTCCCTGGTCCCGCGGCGAGCCGGGCGGATGCGAGGCCTTCGGCGGCCGACACACCCGCCGTCCGGCCCCGCCCGCGCTCGCCGCAGGCCCGGAACCACCAGCCCGTCACGTCCTGCGCCCGTCCATCCGGGCCACCCACGCTTCACCCGCGCCGCCCGTCTGACCCTTCAGTCGTAGATCAGCATGTGTGCTGTGGTTCGACTGCAGCATCCACCCGTCCACCTATTACGCGTACAAGAAACGTCCCGTGTCGGCCCGTGCTCTGCGGGATGCGGAACTGGCGCCCATCGACGCGGTGGTCGTAGCCGATCAGCCGCGGGGCGGGACTCACCGTGACTCCCGTCTCCTCGTACATCTCTCGCCGCGCTGCGGTCAACGGGTCTTCGCCGTGATCGAGCATCCCGCCCGGCAACCACCAGGTGCCGCCGCTCGGCTCGCTGTCGGCGTAGCGCAGCATGAGCATCCGGCCCTGCTGGTCGAGGAGCACGACGCACGAGGCGATGAGTGCCTGGGGCTTGACCCATTCCTGGCGGGGCATCCAGGGCCTGGCGGGCTCGCCCGGGGTGTCGGGGGCTTCTGTCGGGCGGGTGGGGTTCTGATGTGTCACGGGGTGCGGGCCTCTTCCTGGTCGGGTTCGCTCTGGGTGAGCGCGAAAGATTCCGGGCCGGCGCTGCTGCGCCCGCCAGAGACGAACGGCTCAAGCCGCCGCACCGTTCCGGATTCGAGATGAGCGACTGCGCCGATCGCGAGTACCTGGAGGCCGATGAGCGCTCGTGCGCGCGCATCCTCCGGGAGATCAGCGATGGCCCGAACGGTGGACAGGGCACGTAGGACGGCCCGCGGGTCGCGGTAGCTGAGGAAGGCGGTGTCCTCGCGGGTGATCGGGCCGGTCACCATGATGTGCGTGATGATCTTCCGGCGTCGCATCTGGACTTCGTCCACGGCAACCCGTTTGCACGATGGGGAGACCGCCCGGCGCGCCGAGCAGTACCTGCTGAGCTGCCTGCTCCGGTGTCTCACCGTCCTCTACGGGACCGACAGGGAGCACGAGGCCGCCGCGACCGGTCATCTCGGCGAGGAGCAGTCCGTCGCCCCCCACGGGGACGAGTAAGGACACTCCGATCACCGGTGGCCGCCAGTTCTCGTACGGTGCACGGTCCCGCAGTGCCCTTTCTCGTGCGGCCGGTATCGCCGGGGTGGTCCGCATCAGGATGAGCCGGTCTTTGGACCGGAAATAGACCGGAACTGCTGGTCATAAGCGGGATATCTGTGGGATGAACTGGGAGTTACCACGCAAGCCAGGCCCGGCTGTAAGCGGTCCGAACGAGAGGCGTCTGACGGGCAAATGCCCAGGTCAGACCAATGCCGGTGAATTAGTAGAACCCTGCTGGTCAGGAGCTCGCCGTGGTTGGTTTGGGTGGATTTCACCCTTGGTGACGCTGGGTAGTTCGTCACGTTCTGATGAGGACTCAGGCGAGTGCCGGACACAGCAACGGAGCCCCCGGTAGGACAGAA
>NZ_JBSFYR010000139.1:0-13372 GCF_053599875.1 Streptomyces sp. NPDC005151
GGTGGTGGCTTCGAGCGTCGTGAGGACCGGCCGCGTGGGCCTCGTCGCGACGACGACAGCCGCAGCGGCGGCTTCCGCCGTGACGACAGCCGCGGCGGCGGTGGATACCGCGGACAGCGGGACGACCGCGAGCGTGGTGGCTACGACCGCCGGGACGACCGGGACCGTGAGCCGATCAAGCGGCTTCCCATTCCTGACGACGTCACCGGTGACGAGATCGACAAGGACGTGCGGCAGGAGCTGATGAGCCTGCCGAAGACCCTGGCCGAGGATGTTGCCCGCAACCTCGTCATGGTCGCCCGGCTCATCGACGAGGACCCCGAGCAGGCTTACGCGTACTCGCGTATCGCGCTGCGGCTGGCCTCGCGGGTGGCTGCTGTGCGGGAGGCGGCCGGCTTCGCCGCGTACGCGACGCAGAAGTACTCGGAGGCGCTGGCCGAGTTCCGGGCGGCGAAGCGGATGACCGGTTCCGTGGAGCTGTGGCCCGTCATGGCCGACTGCGAGCGTGGACTCGGGCGGCCCGAGCGGGCGATGGCCATGGCCGGCGAGCCCGAGGTGCAGAAGCTGGACAAGGCCGGACAGGTCGAGATGCGCCTGGTGGCCGCCGGGGCGCGCAGGGACATGGGGCAGATCGATGCCGCCATCGTCACCCTGCAGAGCTCCGAGCTCGCATCGAGCGCCGTGCACCCGTGGACGCCGCGACTGCGCTATGCGTACGCCGATGCGCTGCTGGCTGCGGGGCGCGAGGACGAGGCGCGTGAGTGGTTCGCGAAGGCCCTGGAGGCCGACAAGGACGGTGCCACCGACGCGTCGGAGCGGCTCGCCGAGCTGGACGGTGTCGAGTTCGTCGACGCTCTCGGTGAGAGCGACGACGAGACGGCCGAGGTCGAGGCCGGCACCGACGCTGATGTCGATGGCGATGTCGACGATGCGGATGAGGACGGGTCGACGAAGGCGTAAGCCATGAGAGAGGGCGGCATCCCGGAAGGGATGCCGCCCTCTTTTTTGTGTCCGGCGTCCGTTCCCGCGGTCAGTCGAGGGTGAGGCTGCGCAGGACCAGGCCCGTGGCCGGCTTGGGGCCGAACGAGGTCGACTTGCGGGGCATGGTGACTCCCTGTCGGGCCAGGTCCCGGACGACTTCTTCGCGTACCGGATGCATCAGGACCGCGGTGGCGTTGTGGCGCTCGGCCTGTTCCACGGCTGCCTCGGTGTCATGTATGTACGCGATGCGTTCCGGACTGTCGGGGATCTGCCACACATGGTCGAGAAGCGTCGCGTGCAGGACTGTCGCATCGAGAGTGCGCCAGGCGAGTGGGCGGTCGGCCGGGATCGTGCGGGCCAGCAGTGCCTCGTCCGGGCGGTCGACGAGATGGAAGCGGCCGTCGCCTGCCAGCAGGAAGGCGTTGCCCTCGGCGGCCGCCTCGGCGAGGGCGTCGAGGGCAACGGGGAGTGGTTCCTCGATGTCGCGGACTCGGAAGGTGCCGTTCAACGCGGCCAGTGCGTCGGCGACGGGGAGGCGGTGCAGCAGCCGGTGGATGGCGCGGATCCGGAGCGGGTAGCGGGCCGTGTCGACGAGGAGGACCAGGCCGAAGTCCCAGGGGCCCGGGTCGGTGTGTTCCTGCTGCAGCCGGAGGTAGGTGGCCCAGCGGTGGTGGCCGTCGGCGATGAGCGCCTGGTGGCGAGCGAGGTCGGTCTCGATCTCGGACCGGTCGGCCGGGTCGGTGACCGCCCAGAGCCGGTGCCGGTAGCCGTCCTCGGTGGTCGTCGCGAGCAGCGGCGGCCGGTGGATGGTGCGCTCGATCACGGCGGTCGCGCCGGTCGGGTCGCCCTCGCTGCGGTAGGTGAGCAGGAGCGGTTCCAGGTGGGCGGCTGTGGTGCGCATCAGGTTGGCGCGATCCTCGACGACATGGGCCATGACGTCCTCGTGCGGCAGGACGATGCCGTCGGCGGGGGAGGAGAGCGCCAGTGCTCCCACGATGCCGCGTTGCAGGATCTCGCCGCTGCGCTGCTCGTAGACGTAGAGCGCGGGCTCGCTCTCGGGGGCCAGTATGCCCTCGTCGAGCCAGCGGTTGAGAGTCTCGGCGGCCTGCTCCTGGCGGGCGGCGGGCGTGTCGGCCTGCGGCAGGATCAATCGGACGATGTTGTGCGGGTCCGCCGATTCCAGGTGGTGCAGCCCGTCGGGGCGCACGACGACGTCGTAGGGCGGTGAGGTCACCGCGGCGAGACTGCCGACCCGCTCGGGGACGTAGCGCAGCCCGCGGAACGGGATCAGGCGCAGTCCCTGGCCGGTGGGACCTGGTGTCTTCATTTCTGCATCGTATGTGCGTTGTGGCGATGCGCGATGATCGAGGGAGAAGCATGCAATGAGGGGCGTAAAGATATGAGTCAGGCGAGCAGGACCCGGCCGAGCGGGATCAGCACTGCGCTGAGCGAGGCGTACGACACGGCTTTGCTGGATCTTGACGGGGTGGTGTACGCGGGCGGTCACGCGATCGTGCATGCCGTCGATTCGCTGGGCGCCGCGCGGGACGGTGGAATGCATCTTGCATACGTGACCAACAATGCGCTGCGTACGCCGGCTGCCGTGGCGGACCATCTGACCGAGCTCGGGGTGCCGGCCGAGCCCGCCGACGTGATCACCTCGGCGCAGGCGGTGGCGCGGCTGATGGCCGATCAGCTGCCGGCCGGGGCCCGGGTGCTCGTGGTCGGGGGCGAGGGGCTGAAGGTCGCGCTGGTGGAGCGTGGGCTGGTGCCGGTGGATTCGGCGGACGACGAGCCGGTGGCGGTGGCGCAGGGGTACGGCGGTCCCGACATGGCGTGGGGACGGTTCGCGGAGGCTGCGTACGCGATCAACCGTGGGGTGCCGTGGTTCGCGTCCAACACCGATCTGACGATTCCGAGCGCCCGGGGGATCGCGCCGGGCAATGGTGCGGCGGTCGAGGTCGTACGGATCGCCACCGGTGCCGAGCCGCAGGTCGCCGGGAAGCCGCTGCCGCCGATGCACCGTGAGACCGTGCTGCGGACCGGGGCGGAGCGGCCGCTGGTGGTCGGGGACCGGCTGGACACGGACATCGAGGGTGCGTTCAACGGTGGAGTGGACTCACTGCTGGTGCTCACCGGGGTGACGGACGCGGCGCAGCTGGTGGCGGCCGAGCCGAGGCACCGGCCGACGTATGTGGATGCGGATCTGCGGGGACTGCTCACCGGGCAGCCCGAGGTGACGGAGAACGGCGGTGGGTTCGGCTGCGGTGACTGGACGGCCGTGGTGCGCGGCGACGAGCTGGCGCTGGAGGGCGACGGGGACGTGCTCGACGGGCTGCGGGCGCTGTGCGGGGCTGCCTGGTCGTACGCCGGTGAGGAGGCGTGCCGGCTTGATGCGGGGAAGGCGGTGGCCAGGCTCGGGCTGTAGTCCGGCGGCAACCTGAGGGTGCTGCGGACGGGGCCTGGGCAACTGGGCGGGGGTGTCCGGGAGTTCGCCGGGGCGACGGATCCTTGCGGGACGAATCGGGCGTATATGGCGTTCCGTTGCGTACAGGGAGCCGGGCGGCTCGACAACTAGAGAGGGTAGGCTAACCTAACCTCGTGTTGGTCGAGAGTTCGCCGGAACCGAGCGCAGGTCCCAGGGCCGCGCCGGTGACATCCGCGCCCCCCGGGCGCCATGAGATCCGTGCCGTAGGGCTGTTGATCGCCGTGGTCGCACTGGTGCTGGTGTGCCTCGCGAGTATCGCGATCGGTGCCAGGGCGCTGCCCCTCGCCGATGTCTGGCACGCTCTGTTCCACGCCTCGGGGACCCATGGCGATGTCCTCGTACGGGAGGTGCGCATCCCGCGGACCGTGCTCGGGTTGATCGTCGGCACCGCGCTCGGCCTCGCCGGTGCGGTGATGCAGGCCCTGACCCGTAACCCACTGGCAGAACCCGGACTGCTCGGCGTCAACGCAGGAGCCTCGGCAGCTGTCGTGTCCGCGATCAGCTTCTTCGGTGTCACCTCGCTGACCGGGTATGTGTGGTTCGCGTTCCTCGGCGCCGCGGTCGTGTCGGTCGCGGTGTACCTGCTCGGTGGCAGCCGGTCCGCGACGCCTGTACGCCTCGCCCTCGCCGGGACCGCGGCCGGCGCCGCGCTGTTCGGCTATGTCAACGCCGTACAGCTGCTGGACGCGGCGGCGCTCGACCGGCTGCGGTTCTGGACGGTCGGGTCGCTGGCCTCGGCGAACATGGAGACCGTCGGCAAGGTGTGGCCGTTCATCGCGGTCGGTGTCGTCCTCGCACTGCTCATCGCCCGGCCGCTGAACGCCCTGGAGATGGGCGACGACACCGCCAGGGCGCTCGGCGCCCATCTGACCCGCACCCGCGTTCTCGCGATGCTCGTCGTCACTCTGCTGTGCGGGGCCGCGACCGCCGCCTGCGGGCCGATCGTCTTCATCGGGCTGATGATCCCGCACCTGGTGCGTGCGATCACCGGCCCCGACATGCGGTGGATCCTGCCGTACGCGGCCGTGCTCGCGCCGGTGCTGCTGCTCGGCGCGGACGTGGTGGGGCGGGTGATCGCCCGGCCGTCCGAGCTGCAGGTCGGCATCGTCACCGCGCTGCTCGGCGGTCCCGTCTTCATCCATCTCGTACGCCGCAAGAGGATGGCCCAGCTGTGAAGGCCATGAAGACCCGTACGAAGGGCGGAGCCGGCGCGGTCCGGGCCGTACGGACCGGCGGCGGGCTCTCCTTCCGGGTGGACGTCCGGGCGTTCGTGGTGATCGTGCTCCTTGCCGCCGTGGCAGCCGGGGCCGGGATCGTGCTCATCGGCAGCGGGGACTACGCGATGACGCCCGGCGAGGTCGTCAGCACGCTGTTCGGGCACGGCACCTTCCAGCAGGAGTTCATCGTCACGGACCTGCGACTGCCGCGGGTCCTCGTCGGGCTCCTGGTCGGCGCGGCGCTCGGGGTCGGCGGCGCCGTGTTCCAGACCATCTCCCGCAACCCGCTCGGCAGCCCCGACGTGCTCGGCTTCGGCCAGGGCGCCACCGTCGGTGCGCTGACGGTGATCGTCCTCTTCCAGGGCGGGGCCGCCGCGGTCGCGGGCGGCGCCGTGGTCGGCGGGCTGCTCACCGGCGCCGCGGTGTACCTGCTGGCGTGGAAACGAGGGGTCCACGGCTACCGGCTGGTGCTCGTCGGTATCGGCGCGGCCGCGATGCTCACCGCCGCCTCGCAGTATCTGATCACCAAGGCCAACCTGGTCGATGCGACCCGTGCCGTCGTCTGGATGACCGGTTCGCTGGACGGGCGGGACTGGGCGCAGGTCTGGCCGCTGATCGCGGTGTGCGGCCTGCTCATTCCGCTGGTGCTCGGGCACGGACGGGCGCTGCGCATGATGGAGATGGGTGACGACGCCGCGTACGCCCTGGGTGTACGGGTGGAACGCACCCGGCTCGTCCTCATGGGCTGTGCCGTGCTGCTCGTCGCCGTCGCCACCGCCGCGGCCGGGCCCATCGCGTTCGTCTCGCTGAGTGCCCCGCAGCTGGCACACCGGCTCACCCGCTCGCCCGGGCCCAATCTGGCGCCCGCCGCCTTCATGGGGGCTGCGCTGCTGCTCGTCGCCGACTGGATCGCGATGGACGCCTTCGGCGACCGGCAGTTGCCGGTGGGTGTCGTCACCGGCGTGCTGGGTGGCTGCTACCTGCTGTGGCTGCTCGTCTCCGAGCGCAGGGCGGGGCGGATATGAGAACCCGGCGGACGGTGAATCCGCCCCGAAGGACGAGCCCATCGATGACCCATCCCACCGACTCCCGGAGTACGACCATGCAGCGCCTCACCGCGGACTCGGTGACCCTCGGCTACGACCAGCGGGTCATCGCGGAGAACCTTTCGGTCGAGATCCCCGACAACTCGTTCACCGTGATCGTCGGCCCCAATGCCTGTGGGAAGTCCACGCTGCTGCGGGCACTGTCCCGGATGCTCAAGCCGAGCCGGGGGCAGGTGCTGCTGGACGGGCAGACGATCCATGCGATGCCCGCGAAGAAGGTTGCGAAGACCCTGGGGCTGCTGCCGCAGTCCTCGATCGCGCCCGACGGCATCACCGTCGCGGACCTGGTCGCACGCGGGCGGTATCCGCATCAGGGGCTGCTGCGGCAGTGGTCGCCGGACGACGAACGCATTGTCGAGGAATCGATGGTGTCGACCGGTGTCCGCGGGCTGGCCGATCGCTATGTCGACGAACTGTCCGGCGGCCAGCGGCAGCGTGTCTGGATCGCGATGGCGCTTGCGCAGGAGACGCCGTTGCTGCTGCTCGACGAGCCGACGACGTACCTCGACATTCAGCACCAGATCGATGTCCTCGACCTGTGCGCGGAGCTGCATGAGACGCGCGGGCGGACGCTGGTCGCCGTCCTCCACGACCTGAACCACGCCGCGCGCTACGCCACGCATCTGATTGCCATGCGCGGGGGCGAGGTCATTGCCGAGGGGGCGCCGGAGGACGTGGTCACGGCGGAGCTGGTGGAGCGGGCGTTCGGGCTGCGGTGTCAGGTGATTGCTGATCCGGAGACGGGGACGCCGTTGGTGGTGCCGGCCGCGCGGGGCGCGCGCAACGCGCGGGGCGCGCGCGTTGCGGATTCGGTGGGGGCCTGAGCGGGGTTGCGCGGCCTGTCGGCGCGCTTTGTCCTCAATCGCCGGACGGGCTTGATTCCGGCGGGCGTGATCGGTCAGCGCGGCGGGCTCAATGGTGTGGGTGTACTACAGCAGTGTTCTGAGGCGCATGAGGTCTCGGAGGCTTGCTTCCAGCCGGACTCGGCCCGAGGCCCAGGCCTTTGCGAAGTTCAGGTTCCCGTTCACCATGGCCACCAGGTCGTCGCCGTTCATCGCGAGCCGGATCTCGGCCTTCTCGCTCGGCGGGCCCTCGATCGTGTCGAGTACCTGGATCCGGCCATCCTTGAGACGGCCGGTGAAGGTGATCCCGAGGTCCTTGATGTGACAGCTCAGCGAGCGGTCCAGGGCAGCCGCGCTGCGCACGTCGCCCTCGGCCGTCGCGAGGTTGTCGGAAAGTCTGTCGAGTGCGCTGCGGCACTCCGCCATGGTCGCCATCGTGACCGACGGTACCCCAGGCCTTCGCGGTAGCGTTTCCGCATGAGCGACTTGATGCCGGAGCCCGGGACGGCGCCGGGGGAATCGGCGGAGACGGCCGGTCCCGCACCCGAGCCCGCAGCCCCCGCGCCCCTCGGCGTCACGCGCACCCCCACCGGACACGCCGAGGTCGACGCGGGGCTGGAGCGGCTGGCCGATGCGGACCACCTCCCGGCGGAGGGACACATCGAGGTGTACGAGGATGTACACGGTGGGCTGCGCGATGCGCTGACCGCGCTGGATGCCCGGCCCGCACCCGCACCGGTACCCGCACCGGTGCCCCCGTACAACAACAGGAGCTGAACCGAACGTGGCAGGAGTGGCACGTCGCCGTCTCGACGCCGAGCTGGTACGCCGAAAGCTCGCCCGCTCACGCGAGCATGCGAGCCAGCTGATCGCCGCAGGGCGGGTGACCGTCGGCGGCAACACCGCGACCAAACCCGCCACCCAGGTCGAGACCAGTGCCGCGGTCGTCGTCATCAAGGACGACAGCGACCCCGAGTACGTCTCGCGCGGCGGCCACAAGCTCGCGGGCGCCCTCGCCGCCTTCGTACCCCTCGGGCTGAAGGTCGAGGGGCGCCGGGCGCTGGACGCAGGGGCGTCGACCGGTGGATTCACCGACGTACTGCTGCGGGCCGGAGCCGGTCATGTCGTCGCCGTCGACGTGGGCTACGGGCAGCTCGCCTGGTCGCTGCAGTCCGATGAACGCGTCACCGTCAAGGACCGTACCAACGTACGTGAATTGACGCTGGAGGCGATCGACGGAGAGGCGGTGGACCTGGTGGTCGGCGATCTGTCGTTCATCCCGCTGGGGCTCGTCCTGCCTGCCCTGGCGCGCTGTGCCGCCCCCGACGCGGACCTGGTCCTGATGGTCAAGCCGCAGTTCGAGGTCGGCAAGGAGCGGCTGGGCAGCGGTGGCGTGGTGCGCAGCCCTGAGCTGCGGGCCGAAGCGGTACGGGAGGTGGCGCGCCGGGCCTGGGCGCTGGGACTCGGAGTGCGCGGAGTGACCGCGAGCCCGCTGCCCGGGCCTTCCGGCAATGTCGAGTATTTTCTCTGGCTGCGGGCCGGAGCGCCTGAGCTGAATCCTGCGGATGTCGACCGTGCAGTGGCGGAGGGGCCTCGTTGACGACGAATGCGGCACGAACTGTCTTTCTTTTGGCACATACCGGCCGGCCGGCCGCGATCCGCAGCGCCGAGCTCGTGGTGCAGGGGCTGCTGCGCAGCGGACTCGGGGTACGGGTCCTTGCCGCGGAGGCCGCAGACCTGCCGCTCCCGACGGCCGTGGAGACGGTCGACGACGCGACGCCCGCGGCCGTGGACGGCTGTGAGCTGCTGATCGTCCTCGGCGGGGACGGGACGCTGCTGCGCGGCGCCGAGATCTCCCGGGCCTCCGGGGTGCCGATGCTCGGTGTCAACCTCGGCCGGGTCGGCTTCCTCGCCGAGGCCGAGCGGGACGACCTGGACAAGGTGGTCGACCGGGTCGTCACCCGGGCGTACCAGGTCGAGGAGCGCATGACGATCGACGTCCTCGTGCACAGCAACGGCGACATCGTCCACACCGACTGGGCGATGAACGAAGCGGCCGTGCAGAAGGTGTCGCCCGAGCGGATGCTCGAAGTCGTCCTGGAGATCGACGGGCGCCCGGTCACCGGCTTCGGCTGCGACGGGATCGTCTGTGCGACGCCGACCGGCTCCACCGCGTACGCCTTCTCGGCGGGCGGGCCGGTGGTGTGGCCGGAGGTCGAGGCGCTGCTGATGGTCCCGATCAGCGCCCACGCCCTGTTCGCCAAGCCGCTGGTGACGTCGCCGGCCTCGGTGCTCGCCGTCGAGGTCCAGCCGCATACGCCGCACGGGGTGCTGTGGTGCGACGGGCGCAGGACCGTGGAGCTGCCGGCCGGAGCGCGGGTCGAGGTGCGGCGCGGGGCCGTGCCCGTACGGCTGGCGCGGCTGCACCAGGCCTCGTTCACGGACCGGCTGGTGGCGAAGTTCGCGCTGCCCGTCTCGGGGTGGCGGGGCGCGCCCCACTGATCGCGTCGATGCCGCAGATCACGGCCCTTCGGTGCACGGGAGAGTGAATCCGCGGCCGGGGCCCGTCGCACACCGGGGTCCGGACCTCGTAAGGTCGTGTCCGTGTTGGAGGAGATGCGGATACGGTCGCTCGGAGTCATCGACGACGCGGTGGTGGAGCTGTCACCCGGGTTCACCGCGGTGACGGGCGAGACCGGCGCGGGCAAGACCATGGTCGTCACCAGCCTGGGGCTGCTGCTCGGCGGGCGCGCCGACCCCGCCCTGGTGCGGATCGGCGCCAAGGCTGCCGTCGTCGAGGGACGGATCACGGTGTCCGCCGGTGACGCGGCCGCGGTACGGGCCGAGGAGGCCGGGGCCGAAATCGACGAGGGTGCGCTGCTGATCAGCCGTACCGTTTCCGCGGAAGGGCGCTCGCGCGCCCATCTCGGCGGACGGTCCGTGCCGGTGGGCGTCCTCACCGAACTCGCCGACGAACTCGTCGCCGTGCACGGCCAGACCGACCAGCAGGGACTGCTCAAGCCCGCGCGGCAGCGGCAGGCCCTGGACCGGTACGCGGGCGACGGCGTCGCCGTGCCGCACGCCAAGTACGCGGCGGCGTACCGGCGGCTGCGGGCCGTCGTCACGGAGCTCGACGAGCTGACCACGCGCGCCCGCGAACGCGCCCAGGAAGCGGATCTGCTGCGCTTCGGACTGGGCGAGATCGCCGGCGTCGAACCACTGCCCGGCGAGGACACCGATCTCGCCGCCGAGGCCGAACGGCTCGGTCACGCCGAAGCGCTCGCCTCCGCGGCCGCCCTCGCGCACGCCGCGCTCGCGGGCAACCCGGAGGACCAGGAGGCCGTCGACGCGACGACCGTCGTCGCCGCGGCCGGGCGGTCGCTCGACGCCGTCCGCGCCCACGACGCGGCGCTCGCCGCGCTCGCCGACCGGATCGGCGAGATCTCCATCCTGCTCGCCGATGTGGCGGGCGAACTGGCCGGGTACGCCGACCAGCTGGACGCCGACCCGCTGCGGCTCGCCGCGGTGGAGGAGCGGCGCGCCGCGCTCACCGCGCTCACCCGCAAGTACGGCGAGGACATCGCCGCGGTGCTCGCCTGGGCCGAGGACGGGGCCGGCCGGCTCACCGAACTCGAGGGCGACGACGACCGGATCGGCGAGCTGACGGCCGAGCGGGACGCGCTGCGGGCCGAACTCTCCGGGCTCGGACAGGCGCTCACCGATGCGCGGACGGCGGCGGCGGCTCTCTTCGCCGAAGCGGTGACCGAGGAACTGGCATCCCTCGCCATGCCGCACGCCCGGGTCTCCTTCGACATCCGGCAGACCGACGCGGCGGACGAGGCGTCCGGCATCGACATCGGCGGGCGGAGCGTGCTCTACGGTCCGTCCGGCGCCGACGAGGTGGAACTGCTGCTGGCCCCGCACCCCGGGGCCCAGCCCCGGCCGATCGCCAAGGGCGCATCGGGCGGTGAGCTGTCCCGGGTGATGCTCGCCGTCGAGGTGGTGTTCGCGGGCTCCGACCCCGTACCCACGTACCTCTTCGACGAGGTCGACGCGGGCGTCGGCGGCAAGGCGGCCGTCGAGGTCGGACGGCGGCTGGCGAAGCTCGCCAAGTCCGCGCAGGTGGTCGTCGTCACGCACCTGCCACAGGTGGCGGCGTTCGCCGACCGGCAGCTGCTGGTCGAGAAGACGGTCGACGGGGCGGTGACCCGGAGCGGTGTCACGGTCCTGGAGGGCGAGGACCGGGTACGGGAGCTGTCCCGGATGCTTGCGGGGCAGGAGGACTCGGAGACGGCGCGGGCGCATGCGGAGGAGCTGCTGGCCGCGGCGCGGGCGGACGGGTAGGCGGCGGCGCACTGCTGTGCGGGGGAGTCTTTGCCGTTCGGCGCGGGGACGGGCCGGCTTCGGTGTCTGCGGTGCAGTGTGCGGGCGGGCGGGCCTCGGCGCCCCTGCGTCCGAGTGTTCGGGGCCGACTCGTAGCCTGGCGCGCATGGGAGCAATGATCAGCAGGGTCGCCGCCGGTGCCGTCGCCGCCGGGGTCGCGGGCGGGGTGTACCGGGCGCTGCGGGGGCGGCCGCGCCCGGGGTGGTTGCGGACCAACTACGCGGGGCGCACCGTCGATCTGTACGCCGGGCCCGCCGTCGCGCTCGGTGCCGCCGCCGGAGCCGCCGTGCTCCCGCTGCCGCCCCGCACCCGGACCGCCGCCGCCCTCGCCGTGCTGGCCGCCGGGGGCTGTGGCGTCTACGACGACTTCGCCGGCGCCGAGGATCCGCGCCGCGGGTTCCGCGCCCATCTCACGGCGCTGCGGCACGGCGAGGTGACCAGTGGTGCCGTGAAGCTCTTCGGTATCGGGGCGGCCGGGCTCGCTGCGGGCGTCCTGCTGAAGGAACGGCCCGTCGACCGGATCCTCGCCGGTGTGTGATCGCCGGAACCGCTCATCTCGTCAACCTGACGGACCTGCGGCCGGGCGTCGCGACCGCCACCGTGCTCGCCCTCGGGGCCACGGGGCTGGTCCGGGGCGGACTCGCTGCCGCGCCGATGGGGGCCGTGGCAGCCCTCGCCGCCGAGGAGCTGGGGGAACGCACCATGATCGGGGACGCGGGCGCGCATGCCCTGGGCGCGGCCGTCGGTCTCGCGATCGTTGCGGGCAACGGCCGGGGCGGGCTCGCCGCCCATGCGGCGGGGGTCCTGGCCGCGGCGGTGTACGGGGACCGGATCAGCGGGCTCGCCCGGCGCTGTCGGATCGGTGACGTGCTGTCGGGGCGCTGACGCGTCCCCGGGTCCCCGGGTCGCCGGGTCGTCGGCGTGGCAATATCGCACCGTTGTCCTCACCCGTCCGGGTGGTAACGCACGCCCGGTTGTCGCTGTGCGCACCGGAACCACGGCTCCGAGGTGCCGGAACGTGCGTACGGACTGGCATCCTTGGCGGTGCACATACCGCCGACTCGGTAGCCCCGGGAGCCATTCAACGTGTCACAGCTGCGTACGGTCCAAGTCCTGGGCGGCGGCAGTGCGGGCAGCAGCGCTCACGTCAGCTCGCTGGCCGCGGGGCTGGTGGCGAGAGGCGTACACGTCACCGTCTGCGCCCCGGCCGAACTGGACCGCGCCTACGACTTCTCCGGCACGGGGGCCCGCTTCGTCCCCGTACCGCGGCGCAGCGACCCCACCGCCGTCGCCGCCCTGCGGGGCGCCTGCGTGGGGGCGGACGTGGTCCATGCGCACGGGCTGCACGCCGCCGTACGCACGGGTCTTGCGCTCGGCGGGCGGCGCACCCCACTGGTCCTGACCTGGCACACCCTGGCGTACGCCGAAGGTGCCCGCAGCCGGCTGCTCCACCTCCTGGAGCGAAGGGCCGCCCGGGCGGCGGCCGTTGTGCTCGGTACGTCGTCGGATCTGGTCGACCGGGCGCGGCGGCGGGGCGCGCGCGACGCGCGACTCGCGCCGGTCGCCCTTCCCCTGTCGCGCATTCCTGCCGCTGTCCGCGACGATGGCAAGGCGCGGGCCGAACTCGGAGTGGTGGGGCGGCCGTTACTCGTCTCCATCGGCAGTCTCGTACCGCATCACGGGTACGACACGCTGCTCGACGCGGCACGGATGTGGCGTCAACTCGACCCCTTGCCCCTGCTGGTCATCGCGGGGGAGGGGCGGGAGCGGGGTGCGCTCCAGTGGCGGATCCGGGACGAGGGACTGCCCGTCAGGCTGATCGGGAGCCGCGACGACGTCGCCGAGCTTCTTGCCGTCGCCGATCTGGCCCTGCTGTCCAGCCGGTGGGAGGCGCGGTCGCTGGTGGCGCAGGAGGCGCTGCGGATGGGGGTGCCGTTGGTCGCCACGGCGGTGGGCGGGATGCCCGAACTGGTCGGGGACGCGGCGGAACTTGTGCCGTACGGCAACGCGGAGGCCATGGCGCGGGTCGTTGTACGGCTGCTGGGGGACCCGGCGGCTCGGGAGCGGATGGCCGGCACGGGGCGCGTGCAGGCGGCGAGTTGGCCCACGGAAAACGACACGATCGCGCAAGTCCTCAGTGTGTACGACGAGTTGGCTAGGCCGTTGGCGATCGGGCGGGGATGGTGAGGTGACGGCGGGGATGCCGGAGCATCCCGCGGCCGTCTTGTTCTCAGAGGAGCTCACAGAATGGGAGTCCGAACAGCTCGCGGCGTCTGGTGCGTGCGATCGCAAGGCGCCGGAAGGTCCTCGGATGGGGTCTCCCCTGCTCGAACGAAGCTGAGAGCTTGGGGAAGG
>NZ_JBSFYR010000140.1:0-13286 GCF_053599875.1 Streptomyces sp. NPDC005151
GCGAGCGCGTCAAGAAGCCACCCAAGAACAAGTTCGCCATCAAGCGACGAGACAAGCCGCGCACTCCCAGTAACGTCCGCTACTCGCTGAAAGTCGCCCGACACCCGCCCCCACCTGCGGAAACGGCCTAACTCACCGGCATTGGCAGGTCAAGGGGCACCTTTTCCATGCCGTGACAGAGCGTCACCACCCATGTAATTCACGGTGAAACACTGAGGCCGGGTGGACGTACGGAGCGTACGTGGACGGCAACGCGGCATTCCACAACGGGAGCGTTCCGGCCTGCTGACAGGGCGATTCCGTGGAGCCCGCGGCCGGCCGGGACCCTGTGGGTCGACGGCCACGACTCTCGGTGGCTTCTGCCAGGCCACCGCATTAACGGGATTCTCCTCGAACTCGCCGAGTTCGGTGGCATAGTTGAGTGCGTTGACGAAGACCTTGCGCTTCCGCTTTACGGTCTCGCCCGCCACAGCTTCCCCGTTGAGCTTCAGCTTCAGCGCATCAAGCACTCCGCGCATGACCGCCGGCTTCGCCAAATCACCCAGCGGGGGCGAGTTCCTGGCAACCCAGTCGAGCACGACCCTCGCCTCCGGCGGAATCTCCCGCTCGTCCGGGCCAGGAAGGAGAAACGCCCAGTCCCGCAACGCCACTGCCCTTAAGTTAAGGGCAGTGGCACGAATGCGGGATCTTCGACGGAGAGACGCTGCTTCTCGTCGCGGAGACCGGAAAGCCTCCGGAGTTCTCCGCGATCGAATCGTGGCAGCCTCATCTGTCCGGACAGATCTCGATGGTCGGCCTTCCCTGTGAGCATTCCGACATGGTGCGCCCGGACAGTATCGAGCTGGCCTGCAAGGCCATATCGGAATGGCTCCGACCGGAATAGGGGCAAGCGCCCTCGGCTCGACATGCCCTGATGTCAATGGTGTTGAACGTTCACTCCCGGTCCGCGCCCCGGGCTGTCCAACTGCGGCACAAAGTCAGTTGAACAGCCCCGTGAAAACAGCCGTTGTGAATTGATCGAAGGCACGCTGTCACGCCATAGTGCTGAAGGCAGCACGTCGCGTGCAGCAGGTGGGGATCTCGGCGCGAGCGCCCTTGCACCTCTTGCCGTCCTCCACGGCTGGCCCCGGCGGACAACCCGCGGGAGCTTTTCCCCGCACGACCGGGAGGATCCGTGGTCCTGGTTTTCCGAGAGAGATGGGAAACAAATGGCTGACCAGTCGCTGTTCCTGCGCTCGAAGGTCATTGTCGAGCCGCTGCTGGACAGATTCTTCGCCCGGCCGTATACGATGGCGCCCGTGCAATCGGCCATGAACCTCGCATTCCTCCAGGTGCCGCTGCTCGAGTCCTATCTGCAGTCGCCGCAGGTGCACGTGGCAGCCAGCAACAACCCGGAACTGCGCGGCGGTTACTTCATCAACATCGCGGAGGAGCGTGCCGACGAGGTACGCGACCTGCTCGACGTGATCAAGAAGGACCGTGCGGAGATCCTGCGGTTCGCCGAGGCTATCGCCGAGGGACAGGAGCTGCTGCGGGCGAATGCGACCGGCTTCGACCTGACCCCGCTCTACCCCAAGCTGCCGCCGGAACTCGGCGGCCTCGTGGAGCTGGCCTACGACACCGACAACCATGCGCAGATGAGGTTCATCGAGCCGATCGTCTACAAGAGCAACTTCTACCAGGAGTCGCGGCAGTCGGTGCAGCTCTCCTTCGAGACCGGTGTCGAGCGCCCCTTCGTACTGAGCACTCCGCGCCTGACCTCGCCGGACGTCCTGGAACTCGACATTCCGTTCCGGCACCAGGGGCTGGAAGAGCTCTTCAAGTCCCGGGTGAAGCCCACCACGCTCGGCCACCTGCGCGAGGCACTCGGCCTCGACGACGCGCAGGCGGGCCGGCTCTCCGGCATGCTCAGCGAGCAGCCGTCCCTGGCCGAGGACCGGCACATCGAGGCCGGCGGCCGCATCCGTTACTTCGGGCACGCCTGTCTGGTTCTGCAGACACCGCAGGCCGCCGTCGTCACCGACCCGTTCATCAGCGCCGACAGCACCGCCGGGGACCGCTACACCCTCGACGACCTGCCGGACCACATCGACCTCGTGGTGATCACCCACGGGCACCAGGACCACATCGTCCTGGAGACGCTGCTCCAGCTGCGCGGCCGCGTCGGGGCGATCGTGGTGCCGCGCTCCTCGCGCGGCAACCTGGCCGACCCGTCGATGGCACTGATGCTCAAGCACCAGGGCTTCCCCGTGATCGAGGTCGACGACTTCGACGAGGTCGAGTTCCCCGGCGGCAAGGTCACCGCCACGCCGTTCCTCGGCGAACACTGCGACCTCGACATCCGCGCCAAGTCGACCTACTGGGTCGAGCTGGCCGACCGGAAGATCTTCGTCGGCGCCGACTCCTCCGGCATCGACCCGACCCTGTACCGCTACATCAAGCAGCACCTGGGCACCGCCGACTACGCCTTCCTCGGCATGGAGTGCGACGGCGCGCCGCTGACCTGGCTCTACCAGGCGCTGCTGACCATCCCGATCACCAAGAAGATGAGCAATTCCCGCAAGCTGTCCGGCTCGAACGCCGAGCAGGCGGCAGCCATCATGACCGAGCTCGGCGCCAAGGAGGCGTACGTGTACGCCATGGGCGAGGAGCCCTGGCTCGGGCACGTCATGGCGACGACGTACACCGAGGACACGTACCAGATCAAGCAGATCGAAGAGTTCCTGAGCTGGTGCCAGGACCGCAACATCAAGGCCGGGCACCTGTACGGCCAGCAGGAATGGCGCTGGTAGACATGAGCAGCGTCGTCCTGAGGCGCGAGGAGCTGCACGCGAGCGTCAGCGATCCCGCCCTCGACACGATGAACTTCCTCAACGAGATCACCCACCGCTATCCCGAGGCGGTCTCGTTCGCGCCGGGTCGCCCGTACGACGGCTTCTTCGACGTCGAGCAGATCTTCACGCACATCCGCCGCTACCTGGACCACCTGGCGGAGGGCGGCGCCTCGCCCGCGCAGATCCGTGACGCCCTCTTCCAGTACGGTCCGACCAGCGGCCGGATCCGGGAGCTGATCGCGGACTCGCTCCGCAAGGACGAGAACATCGACGTACGGCCCGAATCGGTCGTGGTCACCGTCGGCTGCCAGGAGGCGATGTTTCTCACGCTGCGCGCACTTCTCGCGCAGCCGCAGGACGCGCTCCTCGTCTCCAGCCCCTGCTATGTGGGGATCACCGGCGCCGCACGCCTGCTCGGCATCGAACCGACCGCCGTCGAGGAAGGCAGGGACGGCTTCCGTTCCGCCGGCCTCGCGGTGGCGGTCGCCGCCGAGCGGGCGCTCGGGCGGCGGCCACGTGCCTTCTACGTGGTCCCCGACCACTCCAACCCCTCCGGCACGACCATGTCGCTGGAGGAGCGGCACGCGCTGTTGGAACTGGCGGCCCGTGAGGACTTCCTCGTCCTGGAAGACAGCCCCTACCGACTGGTCAGCCCCGGTGAGCAGCTGCCGACACTCAAGTCCCTGGACACGCAACAGCGCGTCGTCCATCTCGGCTCCTACTCCAAGACACTGTTTCCCGGTGCCCGGGTCGGCTTCGCCGTCGCCGACCAGCTCGTTCTCGACGAACACGGCAACACAGGCCTTCTCGCCGACGAGCTCACCAAGATCAAGAGCATGATCACGGTGAATACCTCGCCCTTGAGCCAGGCCGTGGTGGGGGGCATGCTGCTCGCCGCGGACGGCCGGACCTCTGAGCTCAACACCGAGACGTCCGCCTACTACGGAAAAGCGATGCGGGCCACGCTCGAACGGCTCGAAGACTGCTTCCCGCCGGAGGACCGGGCCGCTCTGGGCGTTCGCTGGAACAAGCCCGAGGGCGGCTTCTTCCTGGCCGTCGACGTCCCCTTCCGGGCGGACAACGCGGCATTGGTGCGGTCCGCGGAGGAACACGGCGTCATCTGGACGCCGATGTCCTACTTCTATCCCCAGGGCGGCGGTCACCACAGCATCCGGCTGTCCGTCAGTTATCTGACGGAGGCCGAGATCTCCGACGGCGTCGCCCGCCTCGCACAGTTCATCAAGTCCGAATCCGTGAACGCCGGTTGACCGGCACCCGCACAGAAAGCGACCCCGGTGTCAGCAGCTACGAGCCTCATCCGCAGTAAGTCACGTATGTGGGGGTGGACCTTCCGATGACCCTTGGTCTGAGCGATCCCGTCACCGATCTGATCGGTACGACAATGACCGAACCGAAGAAGGGGATAGGGGCCGGCCGCATCATGAGCGTCGGCACCGCCGTCTCCGAGCAGTCCTACTCCCAGCGAGAGCTCCTCGACATCTTCGACATCACGGATCCCAGGATTCGTTCGGTCTTTCTCAACAGTGCGATAGAGCGGCGCTTCCTCACCGTCGCGCCCCGGGACGGTGAGGGCACCCTGCGCTCCGAGCCCCAGGGCGAACTGCTCGCCAAGCACAAGCGCCTCGCCCTCGACATGGGCGCACGGGCCGTACGCGCCTGCCTGGACGGCGCGGGCATCGTCCTCGACGACATCGACTACCTGTGCTGCACCACCACCACCGGCTTCCTCACACCCGGCCTCAGCGCCCACCTCATCCGTGAGATGGGCATCCTGCCCAGCACCAGCCGGATCGACGTCGTCGGTATGGGCTGCAACGCAGGGCTCAACGCCCTGAACGCCACGGCCGGCTGGGCCGTGGCCAACCCCGGCAAGGTCGCCGTGTTGCTGTGCGCGGAGGCCTGCTCGGCCGCGTACGTCATCGACGGGACGATGCGCACGGCAGTCGTGAACAGCCTCTTCGGTGACGGCGCGGCGGCGATCGCCCTGACCGCGGACCCGCCCGACGCCGCGTACGGCCCGGCCGGTGTCAAGTCGGAGCCGTCCGGTCCCCGCATCCTCGGATTCGCCAGCCATCTCATCACCGATGCCATCGGCGCGATGCGCTACGACTGGGACGACGCACAGGGGAAGTTCAGCTTCTACCTCGACCCGCATGTGCCCTACGTCGTCGGCGCCAACGCGGAACAGGTCGTCGACCGGCTGCTCGCCGACGCCGGACTGCGCCGCAGCGACATCGGCCACTGGCTCGTGCACTCCGGCGGCAAGAAAGTGATCGACGCCGTACGGGTCAACCTCGGCCTCACCCGCCACGACGTGCGGCACACCACCGGTGTCCTGCGCGACTACGGCAATCTGTCGAGCGGCTCGTTCCTGTTCTCCTACGAGCGACTGCTCCAGGAAGGGATCACCGAGACCGGCGACTACGGCGTCCTGATGACCATGGGTCCCGGCTCGACCATCGAAACCGCACTGGTGCAGTGGTGACTACAGATCAGGTGAAGGACGTCATGAAGAGCACACAGGCCGCGAGGACGCAGCCGAGTCCCGAGGATCTCACGCTGCGGATCGACGGTGGCTGGCCCCTGTCGGCCGAAGCCGTCGCGGCGGTCGGCGCCGTCTGTGACAGGGCCGAGGACCGTGGCCACGCCCGAGTCGTTGTCCAGGTGTCCGGAGTTCCGCAGGCGCCGCCGGCAGGCGATCTGACCGTGTCCCTGGTGAGCAAGTGGGAGCGCGCACTGCGGCGCCTGGAACGGCTGCCCGTGACTACCATCGCCGTGGCCGACGGTGACGTCGGCGGACTCGCCCTGGACGTCCTGCTGGCCACCGACTACCGCATCGCGACCGGCTCCCTCCGCCTGATCGTCCCCGTCGCCGACGGTGCGACCTGGCCCGGAATGGCCCTGTACCGGCTCGCCAGCGGCGGGGCGAACGCGGCCGCCGTACGCCGCGCGGTCCTCTTCGGGACCCCCGTCGAGGCGGCCGACGCGCAGGCCCTGCAACTGATCGACGAACTGACGGACGACATACCGAAGGCGCTGGCACTCGCGGCGGAACGGGCCGGCGCCGTCTCCGGCGCCGAACTGGCCATCCGGCGTCAGCTGATGTCCGACGCCTCCATCACCAGCTTCGAGGAGGCACTGGGCGTCCACCTTGCCGCCTGCGACCGCGTACTGCGGCGCACACCGGCGGGAGCGGACGCATGACCGCGGGCGAGGCGCGCCCCGGACTCGACGACGACCTGCGCGACGTACGGTCCGAACTGGCCCGGGCCCGGAAGACCGTCGCGGAGGCGGCGCAGCGGACCGAGGATATTTGGGATATTCTGCCCAGGTCCGAGGAGTGCTCGGCCCAGCAGCGCGCCACGGCTGAGGACGCCTGCGACACCACACGGGTCCTGCGAGCCGCGTTCATGGATGCCCACGGCGACGCCGTCTACGACGAGCTCACCGCCGGCCGGACCCGCTACCTGAGGGTGGCGGAACTGGCCGAGGCCGCTGCGGCGGCCTTCCCCGGTCTCGTCCCGACCACCGAACTGCTCGCCGCCGAACACGCCAGACCACAGGCAGACAAAGAGGGCCACGAGATAGACCAGGGCATCTTCTTCAGCCGGGTGCTCCGCTCGCCGCAGGCAGGACCGCATCTGCTCGACGCGATGCTGCGCCCGACACCGCGTGCTCTCGGTCTCCTGCCCGAGTTCACCGAGACGGGGCGGGTCGAACTGGGCTCGGTCTGCCTGGAGCGCACCGGCGCCGTGGCACGCCTCACCATGTGCCGCGACGACGCCCTGAACGCGGAGGACAATGCCCAGGTCGACGACATGGAGACCGCCGTCGACCTCACCCTGCTCGACCCGGCCGTCGAGGTCGGGCTGCTGCGCGGCGGTGAGATGACCCACCCGCGCTACCGGGGCCGACGCGTGTTCAGCACCGGGATCAACCTCAAGTCCCTGCACAGCGGCGGCATCTCCCTGGTCGACTTCCTGCTGCGCCGCGAACTGGGATACATCCACAAGCTGGTACGAGGAGTTCTGCACGGGGACGAGACCAACTGGCGTTCCAGCACCCTGGAGAAGCCCTGGCTCGCCGTGGTGGACTCCTTCGCGATCGGCGGGGGTGCCCAGCTCCTGCTTGCCTTCGACCATGTGATTGCCGAGGCGGACGCCTTCATCAGCCTCCCCGCCGCGCAGGAAGGGATCATCCCGGGCGCCTCCAACTACCGCCTGACCCGGTTCGTGGGACCCCGGCTGGCCCGGCAGATCATCCTGGAGGGCAGGCGGATCCGGGCCGGCGAGCCCGAGGCCCGGCTCATCGTGGACGAGGTCCATGAGCAGTCCGAACTGGACCTCGCCGTGGAGCGCAGCATCGAACGACTCCGCGGCAGCGCGGTGCTCGCCAACCGACGGATGCTCAACCTCGCCGAGGAGCCGGTGGACGAATTCCGGTGCTACATGGCCGAGTTCGCCCTTCAGCAGTCGCTGCGGCTCTACAGCACCGACGTGATCGACAAGGTCGGCCGCTTCTCCGCCGCCGCTGCGGAAAAAGAGGGGCGACAGCGGTGATCGGCGGCGGGCAGTCGGGCGTGCGGTACGAGAAGAAGGACCACGTCGCCAGGATCACGCTCGACCGACCCGACGTGCTCAACGCGATGAACCTGCGCATGCACGAGGAGTTGGCACTGGTCTGGGATGACGTCGAGGCCGACGACGACATCCGGGTCGCGGTACTGACCGGCGCGAGTGAGCGCTCCTTCACGGTCGGGCAGGACCTGCGCGAGCGGGCCCGGCTCGACCGTGAAGGAGTGCCGCGCACCACGTTCGGCAGCCGGGGGCAGCCGGGCTGGCCCCGGCTGACCGACCGGTTCGACCTGTCCAAGCCCGTGCTCGCGCGGGTCAACGGCTACGCACTGGGCGGCGGCTTCGAACTCGCCCTCGCCTGCGACCTCATCGTCGCAGGCGAGGGGATCGTGGGTGACCATGACGATTGTCTGCCCCAGTTCGTCCACCGAGCGGCGCAGGAACGTCCGGAGCTCCGCGCCGGACCGGGAGTCGAGGTTCCCGGTGGGTTCGTCAGCGAAGATGATCTCGGGCTTGGAGGCGAGCGCTCGCGCCACCGCGACGCGCTGCTGCTGGCCGCCGGAGAGCTGGGTGGGCCGGTGACCGAGGCGGTGGGCCAGCCCGAGAGTCTCCACGATCTGGTCCAGCCAGCCCCGGTCCGGCTTGCGGCCCGCGATGTCCATCGGCAGCGTGATGTTCTCCAGGGCATTGAGCGTCGGCAGCAGGTTGAAGGCCTGGAACACGAAACCGATCTTGTCCCGGCGCAGCTTGGTGAGTTCCTTGTCCTTGAGCCCGGTGAGCTCCGTCGCACCGATCCAGACACGGCCTTCGGTGACTGTGTCGAGGCCAGCCAGACAGTGCATGAGCGTCGACTTGCCCGAGCCGGATGGGCCCATGATTGCGGTGAACCGGCTGAGAGCCTGTCGGGTGGCCTTCGATCGGAAAGCGGACGCGGTCTGGTGCGTGCGATTCCAAGGCGCTGGAAGGTCCTCGGATGGGGTCTCCCCTGCTCGAACGAAGCTGAGAGCTTGGGGAAGGAGCTACTAGGGCGTTTCGGCAACGCGGGAAGCGTGCGTGCCAGGGCGTGGCCGCCCGATCAGAGGTCACCCGACAGGCTCTGAGGGCGATGTCCACATCGACGGCGTCGAGCGCCATGACTCGGGTCTCCCCGGCACCGTACGCCTTGGTGACCTGCCGTGCGGAGGCGGCGGTGTTTGCGCCGCTGGGGCCATGGGCTTCCTGTACGGCCGCGGATGCCGTCGTCACTGATCGCTCCTAGGTCGGTACTGTTTGGCTCCACCCAACGGGAGGGGCCGTGGTGACCTACTCAACGTAGGGCGCGGACAGCCCGTGAATCGTCATCCCGCGGAGGGACAGGAACCGTCATCCCACGGACGGAACGGCGGCGCGTTCTCCGGCGTTCAACTGTGCTGCGGCGGCAGTTGAACAACTGAGCCGCGGACGCCGACCGCTCCGGCGCCAACATCGAGGACATTCACCTGGAGCACGCAGCGGGCCAGCTTGCCGGTCTGGTTCAGCTGAGCGTCGACCAGCGCTTCGCCCCGGGGCTGGAGGAGACACTGCGCGCCCAGGGCTGGCGGATTCAGTAGAGGGTGTCGCCCCGTGGAGGTACGCCCGCGGGATGACGCCGAAGGCGGGCTCCAGCCCGGGGAACGATCAGCTGTCGGCCTGCCGGCGGACGCGCCTGCTCAACGGCAACGCCTAGCCTCGTACTGTCACCGGGCCGCTGATGGAGGGAACGCGGCCGAAGCGGCCTTTGGACCGGAAGGACAGATGAGGCGTGCGAGTCCACCGAACCGGAGCGCGCAAGCGCACCGACGGCACGCTTGCCGGGCGTCGATGAAGGAGAGCGGATGGCGCCGGAGCGGACAGTTCTGTAGCGCTCGCGGATGCGGGGACCCCGGCCCCCGCATCACGTCCTTGGCACCGGTCCTGCGATGGGTCGTGGCGCGATGGCACCACTTCTACCCGGAAGTCGGAGATCTGGGCCGGGTGGTGCGCCCCGGCGCCGTCTGCCTGGACCTCGGTGCCGGTTGCGGCGCGTACAGCTGGGCGCTCTCCGTGCTGGCCGGCCCTGCGGGCCAGGTGCATTGTGTCGACTCCCCGGACCGCCCCGCTCGGTGGGCTGCCGTCACCTCCCTGTTCGGCTGCGCCGACATCGTCGTGCACCGGGACGAGGGCCCCTCGCGCACCGTGGACGCCCTGTGCCGGCAAGCGGGGTTGGAGAATGTCGACTTCATCAGGGCCGATGTCGCGGACACCGAACCCAGCGCTCTCATGGGCGCCTTCAGTACCCTGCTGCGTGACAGGCCGTCGCTGCTGCTGGACATCGAGGACCGCCGGCTGGCGAACTGCGCGATGAACTCGGCGGACGTCGTCCGCAGCCTCACCAAATCCCTCGGGTACTCCATGTACTGCTGGCGCGACGGGGCCTGGGAACCGGCGATGTACGTCACCGCGAATATCCGGAACTACCTGTTCACCTCGCGCCCGCTTTCCCGTGGCTGAAACTGGGCGGAAGCCCTGCCCCAATGCGCCCGGACCCGCGCGGCACTTAGTCGCCGATTGTTGAAACGCGAGGGGAATCCGCTGCGGCCATCGCCCGTGGATGATGAGTTTAGTACTAGAACTGCCGCCTACCGAGCCATAAGAGCTGGACAATGGGCGGTGCGACGCGCGACGATAGGGAGTAACGGATCGGAAACAATGCGGGGTTTGGTCGGAAGACGGTGGTTTCGGGTGAACGGAGCGCTCTTGCACCTGACCCGTCAAATTCGGAATTCCTTATTCCGTTTCGCGTCCCGGGGTTTCTTCTTCCATCCAGCCCGATGCGGCTGCCTCGGCGCCTCACGTCGAGTGCCCGCCGCGAGGCATCCGCCGACTGGGCAAGGATGTCGTTCGGCTGCGTCGATCGCCCAAGGGGCGAAGTGCCGCGCACCGTTGGTGCCGACGAAGCGACCTGCAGAGGAAGTGGCGTGGGCAATTAGGTGCGCAATCAACACGGTTGTCTTATGCTTCGCAATTCCCGCGAGTACCAGATCATGAGCTGCTATCCAACGGGGTGAAGAGAGTGAGTCGGCAAGCCATAGCGCTGCGTAAATCCGGAAGAAACGAGTCCATCAAGCCGGAGTCCGTCGTCGGCCCTGCCGACGTGCCCGATTGCCAGAAAGAGAGTCAACAAAGCGTTGAGAAGGTTCCGATATCTGAATTGCTGCCCGGAATATCCCTGCGCTCGCAGGGGATGGACGCGGAACATGTGGCGCACCTCGCCGAGATTGATGCGCCGCTTCCCCCCATCCTTGTCGACCGGCGCACCATGCGTGTGATCGACGGAATGCACCGGCTCATGGCAGCTTTTGGTAGAGGCCAGGAGTCGATCGGTGTCGAATTCTTCGACGGTAGCACCGAAGATGCCTTCCTGCGTGCCGTTCAGGCGAATGTAACGCACGGTCTGCCTCTCTCGCAGGCCGACCGGCGGGCCGCCGCGGCGAAGATCATCGAATTGCACCCGCACATGTCCGACCGGGCGATAGCACGTGCTTCCGGCCTGGGTGCGAAGACGGTGGCGGCGGTCCGCCGGCAGTTGGGCGGCGTGGTGCAGTTACATGCCCGAGTCGGCAGGGACGGAAAGGTGCGCCCACTCAGCAGTGATGAGGGCCGCAGGCGGGCTGCCGAACTGATCGCCGAGCGCCCGGGGGCATCGCTGCGCGAGGTGGCGCGGCTGGCCGGGATCTCGCCGGCGACTGTCAGTGACGTCCGCAGGCGGCTCCGGGCCGGCGTGGCTCCCGTGACCGACGGTGAGCAGCCGCGAGACCCGGAGGGCGCGGACATCGCGCCCTCACGGGTCACGAAACTGAGGAGCGAACGCAAGGTCGAGCTGCGCGACGCAGATCCCAGCCCTGTGCTGGAGATGCTGCTGAGGGATCCGTCGCTGCGGCACAAGGAGGAGGGCCGGAACCTGCTGCGCCTGCTCCAGCAGAACGCGATCGGCATGCGGCAGAGGTCCGAGCTCACCGCTGCTGTCCCGCCGCACTGCGGTGCTCTGGTAGTGAACTTAGCCCGACACTACGCCGAGACGTGGCTGGAGTTCGCCCAGAAGCTCGACGAGCAGGTGCAGTTGTCCCACCGTCCCGCGGCCGGTGAGTGACGAGGCGGTCCGGTCGGCTGTCCTGTCCCGCCGTTGTCCGCTCCCACGGTCGTTCCAAGATCAGTGATCTAGTACTACAGCAACACCGTTGCGTTTGGCTCTTGAGCCGCAGGTCAAGCCCTGGTGAATGACGCAACGGGACGTCCTGATAGATCAACTTGTGTCGAGCAAGAAGATCATCGGGAGTCCCGTTGCAGGAGAAGTCTGTCATCACGCGCACGATCGAGGCGGCCGGGGGTGTGTACGCGCCCGGCCACCTGGGCGAGTTGACCCAGATCGTGGACTTCGCCCTGGTGGACGCGGTGATCGAGGAGACCGGGACACGTGAGAAGCGGCTCCGGCTGCTGCCGTCCCGGGTCATGGTCTACTTCATCCTTGCGCTGGCCTTGTTCGAGGGCTGCTCCTATCGGGGCGTGTGGGGCAAGCTGACGGCGGGGCTGGAGGGACTGCCGTTGGTGCGTCCGGCCATCTCCTCGCTGTCCAGGGCCCGACGGCGCGTAGGAGTGGCACCGCTGCGGCGGCTGTTCGAGATCCTCGCCGGGCCTGTCGCCCACCTCGGGCAGGCCGGTTCGTTCTACCGGGGGCTGCGAACCGTGGCCCTGGACGGCACCCTGCTGCACGTGCCCGACGAACAGACGCTCACCTGGCGCTACCCCAAGCGGGCGGGCGAGAGCATGGAGTTCGGCTACCCGCTGATGCGACTGCTGGTCCTGGTCGAGTGCGGCACCCGCGCGGTGCTGACTGCCGCGTTCGGACCCGAGAGCGACGGCGAACTCTTCTACGCACGACGTCTGTTGAGCGTCCTGGACCGCACAATGCTCCTGCTGGCCGATGCCGGCTTCGATGCCAATGAGTTCGCCCGAGACGTGCAGGCCACCGGCGCCCAGTTCCTGGTGCGTTCCTCAGCCCGCCGTATACCCACCCCCTTCCGGCACCTGGGCGACGGCTCCTACCTGGCCCGGATCGGCTACGGCGTCCTGCCCGCCCTGCTGACCATCCGCGTCATCGAGGCGTCGATGACCGTCACCCTGACTGACGGCACCGTCCGCACCGAGCAGTGGCGCCTACTCACCAGCCTCCTCGACCACCAGCACTACCCAGCACGGGAGTTGATTGATCTTTACCACGAAAGGTGGCAGTCGGAGACGACGTATTTTTCGATCAAGGCGACCCTGCTGGACGGCCGTGTCCTGCGCTCCCGCAGCCTGACGGGTATCGATCAGGAGGTCTACGCCCTGCTCACCACCTACCAGGCCCTGATCCGTGCCGCCGCCGACACCGCCTGCACCCGGCCCGGCCTGGACATGGACCGGATCAGCTTCACCGTCCTGCAGACCACCGCCGGCGACACCGTCACCACCGCGACCGCGATCCTGCCCCCGACCGGACCCGCCGACCTCCTCGGCACCATCGGCCGGGCCGTCCTCGACGGCCTGCACCCCGCCCGCCACCGGCACCGCGTCAAGGCCCGCACCCGGAAGAACCCCACCAGCAAGTACGGGCCGACCGCCAGACAACACCCCACGACCAGCCAGAACTACACCATCCACACCACCGTCACGTTCTTCGAGCACGGGCTTGCGAGCCGCTCACGGACGTAAACGCAACGGTGTTGAGTACTACAGGGATAGATCTTGATCGATGTGTGCGGCAAGATGGTCTGCCGTGAGCACGCAAGGTCAGGTTCAGGGCGATGGCGAGATGACGGCG
>NZ_JBSFYR010000141.1:0-12568 GCF_053599875.1 Streptomyces sp. NPDC005151
ATCGGTCGATCAGGGCCGGGTTCCTGAGTCCGGACAACGACTCGCGCAGTACGGGATCGACGCCCAGGAGCACAGCCTTGAGCTGGTTCATGGCCACGGTGATGTGCTCGGCGGCGAGCCCGGCGATCCGCAGGGCCGAGATCAGTGGTCGGAACTGCTCCAGTTCGGCGCCCGGGCGCCACACCGGACGTTCACGACCTAGGGCCTGTTTGGAGTCGTGATCACCTGGCCGGATGGAGGCTGCGCATCCAGATGATCGATCCGCGTAGTTGAAGCCCCGCCATGTAGTTGTCAAGCGTCTTGTCGCAGTGCCCGGTGCTGAATTCGGGACGTGCGGACGGGCATGCCGATGGCAGACACGTGCCCCGGTGAGCGCCTACACTCTCGCTGCGCTGACCAGCACAAGCCCTGGTATGGCGGACTCGTTTACCAGGCGTAGCGGTTGGTGCGGCCTATAGCAGTTAGACGGACAAGGAGTAGCGGTGGCAGCGACTGGCGGGGCGGCGACCCGATCCTGGCACTGGCACGGCGCGGCCGCCCTGACCTCAGCCGTCTTCCCTGCCGTGTTCGTGCAGGCGACGCTCCTCGCGAACTGGTACGTGGACCACCCGGTGGTCGTTCCCGGCGACGACTCACCTGGCGGCGGGAACATGGGGAACGTGATCGCCGTGCCGATTTTCGCCGTCGCTGCCATCGTCTGCCTGCTGTTCCCGCTGCTGTGGGGGATCGCGGCCTTCCGCACGTGGAAGGCCGCGGCGGTGAAGGATCTGCCGGCAATTTCCACCGTCCTGCAGGGGGCTGCCTTGCTGGTGGCCCTTCCGGTCGCCATGACCCTGCCGTACAACTGGGCCAACGTCACAACACTCGTTGCCGCGGAACTGGTCGCCCTAGGCGTCGCCCTGAGACCGCGTTGGTCGCGCCGGACAGTGACCGCCTAGAGCCTGTGTGATGGTGTGATCAATCTTCGGGTTCCGTCCTCGTATGGGGACAGGATCCGGTAGGACGCTGGGTGTGACGCGCAGTCAACTCACCGACGATCAATGGAAGTTCATCGAGTCCTACCTGCCGATCGGCGGGTTCGGCCCGTACCCCGAGCGGCTGAAGCAGTTTGAGGGGGTGATCTGGCGGTTCCGGTCCGGCGCCCGGTGGCGGGAGATGCCCTGCGAGTTCGGTCCTTGGCCGTCGGTCTACGGCCGCTTCCGGGTCTGGAGGGGCGCCGGCGTCTTCACCGCGCTGTTGGAAGGCCTGATCGCCGAGGCCGCCCGCCGGGGGAAGACGGACTTGTCCGTGGTCAGCGTGGACTCCACCACCGCCCGCGCCCACCACGACGCCGCCGGGATACGCATCGGCAAGGAGGTCATGGACGCCCTGGAGGAAGCTGCCGCCGAGCAGGAGCAGGCCCGGCAAAAAAAGGGGGCGGCCCGCAGGAGCAGAACGGGCAGGGCAGCGGTAACGACCCCAAACAGGAAGAGCGGCGACACATCCGGCGACGGCGCAAGCTCCGCTTGAAGGAAGCCCTGCTCGGCAGGTCCCGAGGCGGGCTGACCAGCAAGGTTCATCTCGCCGCGGACCGCAAATGCCGTCCGTTGTCGCTCGTCCTGACCGCAGGGCAGGCCGCCGACAGCCCGCAGTTCGTCCCCGTGCTGCAGAAGGTGCGCATCCGTCTGCCCGTCGGCCGCCCCCGCACCCGCCCCGACGCGGTCGCCGCAGACAAGGCCTACTCGTCCCGCGGCAACCGCTCCTACCTGCGAAAACGCAACATCAAGGCGGTCATCCCAGAGAAGAAGGACCAAGCGGCCAACCGGAAGAAGAAGGGCAGCCGGGGCAGCCGGCCCTCAAGCCACGACGCCGGTCTATACAAGGAGCGGAACACCGTCGAGCGCCTGATCAACAAGCTGAAGGCCTGGCGGGGCATCGCGACTCGATACGACAAGACTCCCGAAAGCTACCTCGCCGGCCTTTACCTCCGGGCCTCGATAATCTGGATCAACGACCTCCTGCAGGCACCTGGTTGATCACGACTCCAAACAGGCCCTAGGGGAGCAGCCCCGGGAACGACCACCGGTGGCCGGGGCTCCACTTGGGCCCCGGTCAAACGGATTCGTCGTGGTCCTGTGCCCACACGGAACGTACGTGTCCGAGATGCCGGGCCATGCAGGCCATGGCGGCCTCCGGGTCACCGGTCACCATGTGGTCGAGGAGCTCGAGGTGTTCCTCGGCGGAGGAGATCAGCTCACCGCGCTCGTCGAGCGCGTTGAGGCCGTACAGCCGGGAGCGCTTGCGCAGATCGCCGACCGTCTCGACCAGCCGCTCGTTGCCGGACAGGGTGAGGAGGGCGAGATGGAAGCGGCGGTCCGCCTCCAGATAGCCGATGAGGTCGTGCTCGCGGGCGCGCTCCACGATGGCCTCGGCGAGGGGGCGGAGGTCCTCGATCGCGTCCCGGGAGCACTTCTCGGTGATCCTGCCGATGGTGGGAACCTCGATGAGAGCGCGCAGTTCGGTGTACTGGTCGAGGTCGCGCTCGCTCAACTCGGTGACCCGGAAACCCTTGTTACGTACGGGTTCGACAAGACCCTCGCGCGCGAGGTCGAGCATCGCCTCGCGCACCGGGGTGGCCGAGACGCCGAAGTCGGCGGCGAGACCGGGCGCGGAGTAGATCTGTCCCGGGCGCAGTTCGCCGGCGATCAGTGCGGCGTGCAGGGCCTGGGCGACCTGGTCACGCAGCCGCTCCCGGGCAGTGATCAGAGTGCGCTGCTTCAGGTCGCCCATGGTCGTTCCTCCGAGTGTTCGCCGGGCACCCAGCGTACAATGTCACGTTGCGCTGGGCGCCCACTCAAGGGCCCGGTGGACCGCGGCCGCGACGGCGAGGTCCTGCCAGGCCATGCCCACGCTCTTGAAGAAACGGGGGCCACCGGGTCCGGGGGTGGTCCGGCCGGACACGAGATCGGCGAGTGTACCGACGATCTGGTCAGGCGCGAGGGCCCCTTCCCGCTGCGGAATGATCAGATCTCCGGCTTCCCTCAGTGCGACGGAGCGCGCCTCGACGAAGACGCGGGAGCGGCTCACCAGCGCGGTGTCCGTCTCGCGGGCCTCCGGTTCGTGCGAGCCGACGGCGACGACGGTGGCGTGCTCGGGAACCAGACGTCCGTCGAAGAGCGGCTCGCGTGCCGTGGTGCAGCAGACGACCAGATCGGCACCGGACACCTCGGCCGGGGTTCCGGTGCGGGCGTCGAGGCCGAACGCCGTACGGGCGTGCGCGACGAGGGCCTCGGCGGCCTCCGCAGTACGGGACACGACGGTCACCCTGGTCAACGGCCGTACCGCGAGGACCGCTTCCAGGTGGCCGTACGCCTGCGGGCCGGCGCCGAAGAGCACCAGATGCTCCGCGTCGGGTGCGGCCAGGTGCCGGATGGCCACGGCGGAGACCGCCGGGGTGCGCAGGGACGTCAGCGCGGCGCCGTCCAGGAGCGCCACGGGCATCAGGGTGGCACCCTCCAGCAGCAGGTATCCGCCGGTGATGCGGGGCAGCCCGCGCCCGGGATTGGCCGGGGCCACCCCCGCAATCTTCACCCCCGCGTACGCCCCGGCGGCCGCCGGCATCAGCAGCAACTCGCCCGCCGGCACCGGGACGTTGGCGCGGGGCGGGCAGGCCTCCGGGTCGAGGCCCGCCCTCAGGACCTCCGCCACGGCGTCGGCCGCGGCAGAGGGGGACAGCACGCGGGCGACGTCGTCCGCGTCCATGCACAGGAGGTCTTTCACAGCCGGCCCCTCACAGCAGGAATCCGGTCGCCAGGCTGTCGCCGGGCTCCAGTACGAAGGTGTGCTCCCCGGTCCGGTGCGCGGTGCCGGTGACCTCGGTGACGATGCCTTCCTCCGTACCGGGGACGACCCGGCCGGTGAAGACGGTGCCGATGACCGACTCATGGTGCAGGGTGTCGCCCGGCCCCAGCCTGCCGTCCTCGGCGAGCAGCGCGAGCCGGGCGGAGGTGCCGGACCCGCACGGTGACCGGTCGATCTGACCGTCGGCGAAGACGGTGACATTGCACTGCGCGGGCCCCATGGGGGTGTCGGGCAGCTCCTCGTAGAGGATCACGCCGTAGACGCCGGACAGCAGGGGGCTGTCGGGGTGCCAGGTGGCGGGGTGGCCGGCCAGCGCGGCACGGATCTCCTGACCCACGCGCACGAGTGCGTCCAGCGAAGCGGTGTTCACGTCGAGGCCGAGCTGCGCCGCGGGCACCGAGGCGTAGCAGGCTCCCGAGTGCGCGATGTCCACGTCGGCCATGCCCCGGCTGGTGGCGACGGGGATCTTGCGGGCGGCCACCCTGGCCGGGACGTTGCGGAAGGTGACGCCGGTGGTGCGGCCGGCCTCGCGGTGCACCGTGGCGGAGACCCTCCCCGAGGGCACGTCGATACGGACCTGGACGGAGCCGTCGTCGGGCGCGGCGACCAGCCCGCTGTCCACGGCCCAGGCGCCGAGCGCGATCGTGCCGTGCCCGCAGGCGGTGGAGAAGCCGTCCTTGTGCCAGAAGAGGACGCCGAGATGGGCGCCTTCGTCGTCGGGCGGGACGACGAATCCGCCGTACATCCCGGCGTGGCCGCGGGGTTCCTGGACCAGCAGCCGTCGGATGTCGTCCAGCGGGCCGGAACGGGGGGCGGTGCCGGATCCGCCGGCACCGATGGTGTTGGCGCAGCGCTCGGCGACCGTGTCGCCGGGGATCGCGGGCAGCCCTTCGGAGACGATGCGGAAGGGTTCGCCCGCAGTGTGGTAATCGGTGGTGCGTACAACGGTCACAGCAGGAAGCCTCCGGGGAACGGATCGCTCGGATCCAGGAAGTACTGGGCGGTGCCGGTGATCCAGGCCCGGCCGGTGACGGTGGGGACGACCGCGGGCAGTCCGCCGACGGTGGTCTCCTCGATCAGACGGCCGGTGAACTCGGTACCGATGAAGGACTCGTTGACGAAGTCGCGGCCGAGCGGGAGCTCGCCGCGGGCGTGCAGCTGTGCCATCCGGGCCGAGGTGCCCGTACCGCACGGCGAACGGTCGAACCAGCCCGGATGGATGGCCATGGCGTGCCGGGAGCGGACGGCGTCCGAGCCGGGGGCGGCGAGATAGACGTGCTTGACGCCGCTGATCTCCGGGTTCTCCGGGTGGACTGGCCGGTCGGTGGCGTTGATCGCGTCCATGATGGCGAGCCCGGCGGCAAGGAGGTCGTCCTTGCGGGCACGGTCGAAGGGCAGGCCGAGGGAGTCGAGCTGGACGAAGGCGTAAAAGTTGCCGCCGTATGCGATGTCATAGGTGACCGTGCCGTGTCCCGGCACTTCCACCTTGCGGTCGAGCGCGAGGCAGAAGGCCGGGACATTGGTGAGAGTGACGGACTTCGCCGCACCGTCCTCGACCCGTACGTCGACGCTCACCAGCCCCGCCGGGGTGTCCAGGCGGACCGTGGTGACCGGCTCCACGACCGGCACCATGCCGGTCTCGACAAGCACGGTGGCGACCCCTATGGTCCCGTGACCGCACATCGGCAGCAGCCCGGACACCTCGATGTAGAGCACGCCGTAGTCGGCGTCGGGCCGGGTGGGCGGCTGGAGGATCGCGCCGCTCATGGCCGAGTGGCCGCGCGGCTCGTACATCAGCAGGGTGCGAATGTGGTCGAGGTGTTCGATGAAGTGCAGCCTGCGCTCAGCCATGGTGGCGCCAGGGATGACACCGACGCCGCCGGTGATGACGCGGGTCGGCATGCCCTCAGTGTGGGAGTCGACGGCATGGAAGACGTGACGGGTACGCATGAAGTCCCCTTCTCAGCGGGTGGTTTCTACTTCAGGCCCTCGGCGAGTGCCTTCTCGGTGACGGCGCGCACGGACGCCTCCTGCGCACCGGTGAGCGGGAAGCGCGGCGGCCGGACGGCGCCGCCGGCGCGGCCCGCGATGTCCATGGAGAGCTTGATGGCCTGGACGAACTCGGTCTTGGAGTCCCAGCGCAGCAGCGAATGCAGGGACTTGTAGAGCGGCAGCGCGGTCTGAAGGTCGCCGGCGACGGCGGCGTGGTAGAGAGTGGCGCAGGAGGCGGGCAGGGCGTTGGGGTAGCCGGCGATCCAGCCGACCGCACCGGCCAGGGCGAGTTCGAGCAGGACGTCGTCGGCGCCGATCAGCAGGTCGAGGCCGGGGGCGAGTTCGGCGATCTCGTAGGCACGGCGGACATCGCCGCTGAACTCCTTGACGGCGACGATGCTGCCGTCCTGGTGCAGCTGGGCGAGCAGGGCGGGGGTGAGGTCGACCTTGGTGTCGTACGGGTTGTTGTACGCGACGATGGGCACGCCGGCCTTCGCCACCTCGGCGTAGTGGGCGCGTACGGCAAATTCGTCGGCGCGGAAGGCGTTCGGCGGAAGCAGCAGAACGGAACCCGCGCCCACCTCGGCGGCCTGCTCGGCCCAGCGGCGCGACTCCGCGCTGCCGTAGGCGGCGGCCCCGGGCATCACGCGGGATCCGTCGCCCGCGGCCTCGACCGCGGTACGGACGACGCGGGCGCGCTCCTCGTCGGTGAGCGTCTGGTACTCGCCGAGGGAGCCGTTGGGGACGACGCCGTCGCAGCCGTTGGCGATGAGCCAGGCGACGTGCTCGGCGTAGGCGTCGTAGTCGACGGAGAGATCGTCGCGCAGCGGCAGGGTGGTGGCGACCATGATTCCGCGCCAGGGGTGGTTGCGGGACGCGGTGGACTCTGCGGTCATGACGTGAGACTCCTACTCATGTGAGGTGTGACATTTTACTAAGGGATGCACGGAGGCCACAAGGGCCCGCCGTGCCGGCACGGCCGCCACGGAGAGGCGACCGTCAGCTTCTCGGCGTCAGTCTTCGGCGCCGGCTTCCGCCGGGGGCGGCAGCTCGGCGAGGTGCTTCAGCGGAACCGGGCAGGACAGCGGGCGCCGGTCCGCCGCGGGTTCCGCCCCTGCCAGACACGCCACCGCCTCACCGCACATCCGGCCCTGGCACCAGCCCATACCGGCGCGGGTCAGCAGCTTGACGGTCCGGGCGTCGCGCGCGCCCAGCTCGGCCACGGCCTCCCTGATGCCGGAGGCCGGTACCTCCTCGCAGCGGCACACATCGGTGGCGTCGTCCAGCCAGTCGGTCCAGCCGGGCCCCGGCCGGTGCGCGGCGGCCATCGCGTCGGCGAAGGCACGCAGTCGCGCCCGGCGCCGGGCGAGCCCGGCCACGGCCCGCGAGTACGGAGTGCCGTGCAGCTCGTGGGCGATGGACGCGGCGGCCAGTTCGCCCTCGGTCAGGGCGAGTTCGGCGCCTCCGATGCCGCCGGTCTCCCCCGCCGCCCAGACACCGGGAACGGAGGTGCGCTGGTCAACGTCGAGTTCCAGGGCGAGGGTGCCGTCCGGGGTGCGACGGGTGGCACAGCCGAGTCCGGTGGCCAGTTCCAGCTGGGGGACCAGGCCGTGGCCCACCGCGAGCGCGTCGCACGGAATGCGCCGGCCGGTGCCGGGCACGGGCCGCCAGTCACGGTCGAGGCGGGAGACGGTGACGGCCTCGACCCGTCCGGTGCCGTGGGCGGCCATGACCGCGTGCCGGGTCAGCAGACGGACGGAGTGCCGCAGCAGGCCGCCTCCGTGCACGGCACCCTCGACGAGCTTGCCCGGGTTGCGTACGAGGGAGGGGACTTCACGCGCGTACGCCGTGTAGGAGGCGGCCTCCACGACGGCGGGCACCCGGGCGCCGGCCGCGGCGAGCGATCCCGCCACGGCCAGCAGCAGCGGGCCGCTGCCGGCCACCACGATCCGCTTGCCGGGAAGCACCAGGCCGGACTTGAGCATGGCCTGCGCGCCGCCCGCACCCACGACCCCGGGCAAGGTCCAGCCGGGGAAGGGAAGTTGCCTCTCGTACGCGCCGGTGGCGAGCAGCACCGCGGAGGCATGGACCATGGCGGGCGTCTCCTCGGGACCGGCGACGGCGTGCAGCCGCCAGCAGTCCGAGTCGCGGACGACGGTCCACACATGATGGCCGGTCAGATGGGTGACCCTGCCGTGCCGCTCGTGATCCCGCAGTCGGCGCGCCCTTCCGGCGAAGGCGCGCCAGCCGTGATGCAGGGCTTCCGGGCGCCGGGCGCCGAGACCGGGCGCGGGGTGGCGGTAGAACTGCCCGCCGGGCCGCTCCCCCGCGTCGAGCAGGGTGACGCGCAGGCCCAGGTCGGCCGCCGCGACGGCGGCCGCGAGCCCTGCGGGGCCCGCGCCCACGACGGCGAGGTCGGCCGGCTCGGTCGGTTCAGACGGCGAGGTCGGCATGGCCGGTCCCCTCCTGGGTGGTGAGGATGTCGCCGGGCCGGGCGGGGACCAGGCAGGCACGCTGATTGGGGCGGCCATTGACGGTGAGCAGGCAGTCGTAGCAGGCGCCGATACCGCAGAACGCTCCGCGCGGCGCCCCGCTCCCCCGGGTGGTGCGCCAGGCGAGGATGCCGGCGGCCCAGAGCACGGCGGCAAGGCTCTGCCCGGGCAGCGCGGTCAGCGGACGGCCGTCGAGGGTGACCTCGAACGACGCCTCCGGTTCCGCCCGAACGAGCGCCTGCGGTGAAGGGTCGGGGCTCATCGGTCGGCTCCTTGACGGTCGAAGCGTTCGGGGCGGAACGGGGTCAGGTCCAGGGCGGGCCTCTCGCCGCGCAGTACGGAGGCGATCAGCAGCCCGGTGGCCGGCGCCAGGCCGATACCGGCTCCCTCGTGGCCGCAGGCGTGATGGAGGCCGGGCACCCTCGGGTCGGGGCCGATCGCCGGGAGGTGGTCGGGGAGATAGGGGCGGAAGCCGTGGTAGACGCGCATCGCGTGGACGTCCGCGAGGACCGGGAAGAGGGCGGCGGCCTGGGCGGCGAGGCGGCGCAGCGCCTCGGTGGACAAGGTCCGTTCGAAGCCCACGCGTTCACGGGTGGCGCCGATCAGAACAGGCCCGGAGGGGGTTCCCTCGACGACGGCGGAGGACTGCAGAGCGGCGGAGCCGCTGGCGACGTCGGCGATGTAGTCCGCGGCGTACACCTTGTGGCGGACGACCCGCGGCAGCGGTTCGGTGACGAGGACGAAGCCCCGGCGGGGCAGTACCGGAAGGTGTGTGCCGGCGAGTCCGGCGACCTGTCCGCCCCAGGTACCGGCGGCGTTGACGACAGCCGGGGCGAGGAGTTCGCGGCGCGGGGTGCGTACGCCGCGGACGGCCCCGTCCGGGCCGGTCAGGATCTCGGTGACCTCTTCGCCGAGATGCAGCCGGGCACCGTGGCGGCCGGCCGCGCGCAGCAGTTCGGCGGCGGCCCGGGCGGGCTGGACCTGGGCGTCCTGGGGGTAGTGGAAGGCTCCGGCGAGGCCGGGAGCCAGATGGGGTTCGAGGTCGTGGAGCCGGTCCGCGGCAATCTCGTAGGCCTCGACGCCCGCCCCGCGCTGGCCTTCGGCAAAGGTGCGCAGGGCGGACAGGGTGGCCTCGTCGGGCGCCACGACGAGGCCGCCCTTGGGCTCGTACTCGGCCTCCGGTGGGAGTGCCGAGCGCAGTTCGCGCCAGAGTCGGGTGGACAGCAGCGCGAGGTCGAGCTCGGGGCCCGCTTCCTTGTCGGAGACGAGCAGATTGCCTTCCCCGGCGCCGGTGGTGCCGCCCGCGACGGGACCGCGGTCGACGACGGCGACGGAGAGGCCGGAGCGGCTCGCGTAGTACGCGCAGGCGGCTCCGACGACGCCGGCACCGATGATGACGGCATCCAGGGAGTGTCTCTTGGGCACGGCAGTAATATGTCACATTGCTATGTGACGGCCAAGGGTTTCACGCCACGGATCTTGCGTGTCAGCTGCGCAGCGGTCCGTCGCAGGAGTAAGTGGACGTACCGGCCGCGCCGTTGGTCCGGATCTTTACCGGGCCGAAGGAGCAGTTCATGTCGGCCCAGTTGTTGGACGCGACCCCGGCCCGCTCGAGGATGGAGTAGTCGACCTTCTCGGAACATGTCCTTGAAGACCTGGTCCGGGTTGCGGAAGTCCTTCAGGTTCGCCGTGATCCTGCCGGTGCAGATGAAGCTCCGCTTGCCCGTGTCGCCGTTCTCGACGCAGTGAGGCTTGTTCCAGGTGACCGAATAGGAGGTGCGGCGCACGGACTTCAGCGAGGAGTCGCGCAGCTGCTCGTTCGGCGTGAAGGTCGTATTGGGCACGAAGAGCTGGTCGACCTTGGCGATCTGCTCGTCGAGGAAGGCGTCGTACGCCCGCTGGAGCGCGGCGTCCGTGCCGAGCCGGTCGCGCCAGGCGTCGAAGGCCGCCGGGTCGTCGGCACGCAGGTGCCGGTACATCTCCTGGAGCAGCCCGGGCCGCTCGGTCCACAGGAACTCGAAGAACGTCGCGGCGTACGGGTAGATGCGGGAGCCGTCCCCGCCGTAGGTGGCGTGCAGCACCTGATTCACGGTCATGCGCGGACGGCCGCCGGCTGTGTCCCTGATGACCCAGCTCACCATGGACTTGCGGACGGCCACACCGTCGTCGCGGGTGTCGCCGTCGAAGAACTCGGCCGTGCCCTCGTCCACGGCGGTAACACGGTCCGACCGGTACCAGAGGCCCTCGCCGTAGTAGCCCGGCATCGCGAATCCCAAGTCAATTACCAGCCCGTGATGGCCGTCAGAGGTCACCTGACCGTTGGGGTGCATCCATCGCATCAGCGGCATTGTCCGGTAGCCACAGATCTCTGCCGAACAAAGTCGCCCCCCTCCCCTCTCCAGTCAGCCACCTGAAGTGGGAGCTCTCCGTGCGCGGTACCCATGACGACAGCCACACACCCCAATAGTGACGCTCCGTCATAAATGTCAGCATTGAGTCAGCATCAGGTTGACCTAACCTGATCGCAGATTGCCAAACCTGGGAAACATAGTCCCCCTCTCCAGAGGGGGGACCGGACGGCGCTGCACCCACTGCAGAGTCACTTGCCGCCAGGTAAATCGACAGCGCCTCTCGGGACCTTGCTACAGGACTATCCTCCTGGTCAGCGCACACGCCCCCGGGGTTTCAGTGGCACAGGAGGGAGTTCGGGGGCGGACAGCGGACCTCCCTGGTAGCCCTTCACCTCGCCGAAGCGAGAAGCGCCCATCCAGTCCTCGCGAGCCTGAGCGATCTCCTCGCTCGTACGGCCGATGAAGTTCCACCACATGACGATCTCCTCCTCGAAGGGCTCGCCCCCGAGGAGCATCAGCCCCGTGTCGGAGTCGGCGCGCAGCGGGAGTTCGGTGCGGCCGCAGCCGAGGTAGAGCATCGATCCGGGCAGCAGGGGCACGCCGTCGACCTCCGCCTCGCCGGACATTGACAGCACGGCGTACTCGAAGTCCGGATCGAGCGGCAGGCGCGCCTCGGCGCCACGGGTCAGGGCGATGTCGGCGCCGACGATCGGGGTGTAGGCGGTGCCGGGCGAGGTGGCGCCGTCCAGCTCGCCGAGGATCACCGTGGCGGTGAGGCCGGGGGCGGTGACGGTCGGCAGGTCGGTGTGATGCTGGAAGTGCGGCTCGACCTGGCGGTGGGCGTCGGGCAGCGCAACCCAGAGCTGAGCGCCGTGCAGAAAACGAGCGTGCGGCTTCGGGCTCTCCTCGGAGTGACTGATGGCCCTGCCGGAGGTCATCAGTCCCAGTTCGCGCGGGCGGATCGTCTGCAGGCTCCCCAGGCTGTCGCGGTGAAGCACCTCGCCGTCGTGGAGCCAGCTGACCGTCTGCAGGCCCATGTGGGGATGGGGCGGTACCTGCATCCCGGGTTCGTCGGCGATGTCGTCGGGGCCGTAGTGATCGACGAAGGCCCAGGCTCCGACCATCCGGCGGCCGAGGTTGGGCAGTAGCCTGCGAACCTCGGTGGACTCGCCGAGCTGGACGTGACGCGGGGCGAGGAGTTCACGGACCGGGTCGGCGACGACAAAGCCCCGGCCGCCGCAGACGGAGAGTGCGGCCTGGCGATCGAGATTGCTCATGGCGCTCAACCTATTCCTGTGCAGGCGCGGGCGGTCGGTACCCACGCCAAAAGTTTGGTGGAATGTTCAACCATAATGGGGTGTTGTGCAAGCTGAAAGCGGGCCGCGCGAACGACTGGATGCATGGCCCGACGGATCTCCCAAGGCCTCAACCGAGGAGGGCAAGTGAACGACACCTATTACGAGTTCGGCACGGCAGCCGACCGCTGGGACCGCGCCCGGATGTTCTTCGAGGCCAAGGAGTACCTGACCGCGGCCCGGATCCTGGGCGGACTGGTCGAGGAAGCGCCGGAGCAGGTCGCGCCGCGGCTGCTGCTGGCCCGCGCCTACTACCACTCGGCGCGGCTCGGCAAGGCCGAGACGGAGCTGCGGGCGGTGCTGCAGCGCGACCCGGTGGAGCACTATGCGCGGCTGATGCTCGGCCGCACCCTGGAGCGGCAGGGCCGGCAGGAGGAGGCGACGCCTCATCTGCGGATGGCGGCGGCGATGTCCGGGGACTTCGGGGAGGACGTGAGCAGCTGAGACCGACCGGCAATGGGGGGGTGGGTGAAGGAGCGGGGCTGGGGTGCGTGCATCGCAAGGCGGAGGATTGAGCCATGGCGGAGCCATGGTGATG
>NZ_JBSFYR010000142.1:0-12342 GCF_053599875.1 Streptomyces sp. NPDC005151
TCTACCAGCGGTCCCGTTCCGCATGTAATCCCAGATCAGCGCACATCCGCACGCGCTTGGACAGTGCCCCGACCAGCCTTAACTTCCCGGCCTTGAGTCTTGACCCGACTCACCCAGTACAGCGGCAGGGGGCCCGGGCGTACGCCGGGGCCCCCTCTGTGTGTCAGGAGAAAGCTGCGGGCGGAGAGGTCCTGGTCGGCGCCGCTGAGACGGGCGGGCCACCTGGTGCCGGGCAGACTCCTGTCTAGTGTTTGATCACCAGCTGATGGTCAGCTGGGTGTCGGGCCGGGTGACACAGGCTCCGGGCGCGAGCCGGTCGTGGGGGGTTGCGGCGGGGTAGGCGGTGATGACGGGCTGAGCGGGCCGCGTCTGGCTCCAGCGGTGCAGGAGGTCGTTGACCTGGCCGGTGAGCTTGCTGCTGTCCGGGCCGTGCGTGATGATGCCCAGTTCGTCCGCGTCGTCGCTGACCGGCCGTACGGCGAGGTATGCAATCGTGCCGCCGTCGTACAGGCCCGCACCGGCCCACCGCAGCGCGGGGTCGGCCAGGCCGAGTGCGCGGGCGGCGGATCCGACGGACAGCCGGCCGAAACTGAGGCCGCTGTTGATCGTGGCGAGCCAGAGGTCGAGGTGGGCTGCGGGTTCGTCGTGACGGACCTGGATTCCGGTCCATTGCTGGTGCGCGGGGTGGGTGAGAGCCGTGGCGAGCGCAGCCTCGTCGGGCAGGTCGTCGGCGTCGAGTTTGAGGATGACGTCATCAGCGAGACGGACGTGTCGCTCGCCCATCTCCGAGGCACCGCGCATGGGCACGAACCCGCACACCGCCGCGTTAGTGCTGAGCATCCGGTCGTCGTCGGTGCGGTCGAAGACGAGCGAGCGGGTCAGGCCGCTGCCGTGCAGCCGCAGCGGGACGACGATGCGCCCGCCGACGGCGAGCTGCTGCCACCAGGCGTCGGAGATGTCCCAGGCGCCGGCTGTGACGATGATCCTGTCGAACGTCGTGCCGTTCGGGTCGCCGAGCGCGCCGTCGCCGCAGACCACCGTGACCTGGTCGTATCCGGCGTCGGCCAGGTGGGCGCGAGCGCCGTCGGCCAGGTCGTCGTCGAGCTCGATGGTCACGACCTCACCGGCCGGGCGGACCAGTTCGGACAGGAGGGCGGCGTTGATGCCGGTGGCCGCTCCGATTTCCAAAACACGCTGCCCGGGGGCGGCTTCGAGCTGTTCGAGCATGGTGGCCACGATGGTGGGGCTGGACGCGGAGGAGACGGCGGTGCCGTTGTCGGCGCGCTTGGTCACCACCGGCTTGGGCGCGTACGCCGCCGACAGATCCACCCCAGGCAGGAAGAGGTGCCGGGGCACGGTGCGGAAGGCGTCCTTGACCGCCGTGGTGCGGAAGACGCCGAGGCTGTCGATCTTGGCGATGAGGGTCTCGCGCAGTGCTCGCGGATCGACGGTCGTTTTGTCGGTGGTGTCCATGTTCACTCGCCTGACTGTAGTGGGCTGGGTGGGGCCGGTTCTGTCGTTGTGCGGGACCGCGTCGGGTATGGGTTCGCGGTGGAAGATGACCCGGCTGGCGGCGGTGGCCATGACCGCCTGGTGCGGGGCGGAGAGGCCGAGCCGGTTGAAGGCGAAGAGCAGATGGTCGGTGAGGACGGCCCGCAGCCCGCGGGTGAGGTGCCCGTGGTGGGCCAGGTCGGCGAGGGCGCGTCCGGTGTCCTCGAAGCCGGCGGGCCAGGCGGGCGTGAGAGTCAGCGGACTGCCGGGAGCGTCGGCTTCGGCGGTGAGGAGGGTCTGCACCGCGGCGAGGGTCGCCGCCGAGGGCTCCGGGCTGCCGTCGGGGCTGCGGTGTTCGGCGAGGGCGGCCCAGATGTCGCCCTGCTCGTAGAAGTCCTGCCCGGCGGCGAGCATCATGCGGGTGGCCAGCCGCATCCCGAGCTCGCGACGGTGGTCACCGCCTTCGGCCGGGCGGGCGAGGTGGCAAAGGATGTTGCGGCTGTCTGTGCAGAAGAGACTGTGCGCGATGGCCATCGCCTGGGCTCCGCCGAAGCGGCGGGTCTCCGGCTCGTATTGGACGTCATCGGCGTACGCGCGGATCGCGGCGCGGTCGGTGAGCGTCCTGGTGAGCCGCGCGAGGAAGGCGGTGGTGGCTTCGTCACGGCCGTCTGCGGGCAGGACGCGCAGCCGCCATGATTCGCGCTTTCGGATGAACCACCAGGAGGCGATGTCTCCGGTCTCTTCGGCCTCGGTCAGCAGGGGCCCGAGATGGGTCGTGGCCATCTGTTCGGAGGCCTGCCAGGTGTCGCACCACAGGTTCACCTGACGCCACTTGGCGGTGTCCGCTTCGCTTGTCATCACGCTTCCGTTCGCTGTCGGTGGTGTTCAGCCAAGGAGGAGGCAGGTTTGCCAGCCGCCGGTCGTGCCGGTGGCGATGCTGTGCAGGGTCAGGGCGATGCCTGCGGTGCCTTCGATCAGGCCGGGCAGTGCTCCGGGCGGGGTGTCGCGGGCGTGGTCGAGGAGGGTGCCCAGCAGTGCCGGGAGGCGGTCGGCGAGGTCGGGGGTGGACGCGTCGGCGGCGGCATGCCAGGCCGTGGCGAGGAGTCCGGCCCAGCCGTGGCAGAGGGCGGGGTCGACGATGCGGGCGAGCTGGACGGGGTCGTCCAGGCAGCGAGCCAGGGCTTCCTCGGCCGCCTTTTGGCGGACGGTATCGCCTGTAGCGAGGGCGGCGAGTTGCTGAGCGCGGGCCTGGCCGGGGGTGCCGTAGCACCAGGAGGGCCGCGCCGGCCGGTCCAGGTGCGGCCGGCCGTCGCGGAGTTCGTCGAGCGTGATCCGTTCGGGCCACCACGGGCCCGCTGGGGCTTGCTGCCGCCATGCGTCCAGCCATCGGCAGATGGTCTCGATGGCCTCGTGTTGTCCGTCGACGCTCACGCCGGCCCGCATCGAGATCGCCATGAAGGCCAGGGGCCCGGCAATGCCGTGGGCCATGCCGAAATCGGTTTGCCCGGCCGCGAAGGCGGGATCGTCCGACCCGGTGGGGACGTCGCCTGTCCACCAGCCCGGTGCGTCCGGCCCCGCCGGGTCATCGGCCGGAACCGGCCTGGTGAGCCGGACCAGATAGGTGAGGACCCGGCGTACGAGGTCACCGCCGGGGTCGCGGTGCAGCAGGTAGGCGCCCAGCCCGGTCAGCCCACGGACCAGGTCGAACTCGTACAGCGCCGGGCGCCGCTGGGCGTCCAGTCGCGCGTGGGCGGCCCTGAGCCGGGTCTCGGTGAGGTCGGCGACGGCCGCATCCAGGCTGGCGATGGCGCCCGGAGACCGGCCGGGGGCGGCAACATGGAGGGCGAAGGCAACGGCGGGGGCGCCGAACCACAGACCCGCACCGGGGCCGGCGCTGAGATCGTCGCGGGTGGCGCGGGCCAGCCACGCACGCATCTCCTCCTCGCCACCGAGACCGCGTTGGGCGCGCAGGCCGTGCAGGACGGCGACTCCGGCGGCGCCCTTGGACAGTGACTGGTCACGCCAGCGCGGGCTGTAAGGGCTGTAGTCGTCGCCGTATTCGACCGGCGGGGGCAGGGCCAGGGCGGCACTCAACTCCTCGGCCCCCGCCGCCGCTGCCTCGCGCAGTCCGCTCTCCTCCAGCACGGTCACCGGCCGCCCCCTTCGTCGTCGGCGGTCCGTGCGGCGTCAGCCAGGGCGACCGAGCGGGCCAGCTTGTGCGTCATCGCCTCGGTCTGCGGGTCGATCCCGTGGGCGCGGACGTGGTGCATGTGCAGCAGCGAGCCGAGCACCGCTTCCGGCGTCACGCGGTTGGTCTCGGGGGTGAGGCGGGCGGTGTAGCGGGAGGCCGCTGTGGCGCGGGCCGCCCAGGCCGCGGCGACAGCCGCCCCGCCCGGCAGCCTCGCCAGCACCTCGCTGTCGGCGAGACGGAGTGTCTGGCGGCGCACGTCGCGGTCCTGCGCGGGTGCACCCGCCGCGAGATCCGCATGGCCGGTCAGCCAGCGCATCCCCACTGCCCGGCCGCCGGTCACGGCCCCGGCCAGGCCGACCAAGCTGGCGGCGGTCAGAGCCTGTGGGTGGATCTCCCGGCTGGCGGACAGGCATCTCAGCTGGGCCAGGACGGCCGCGGAGTCAGCGGCGAACAGTTCCTCGGCAGCCTCCATGGCCGGCCCGGTCCCGTACCGGCCGGTCTCCGGGCGGTAGGCGTCAAAGGTGATCTCCCCGGCCAGGCCGTGCTGCCGCAGCTCGGCCGCCCAGGCCGCCACTCGTCCGGCGGCCCGCTCGCCGTCCGGGGCGTGGAGACGGATCCGCAGGTGAGGGGCGGGGTGGCGGTAGCGTGCGAACCACCACTGCGGCGGTGTCTGCCACCGCTGAAGCAGGGTGGGCACATGGGTGGTGAGGATCGTGTCGAACACGTCGGGGTGCCCGTACAGCTTCACGAACACCACCCCGGCCCTGTGGTCCTGGCCGGTGATCGGCAGCGGTGCCGAGCCGGTCAGGAACACCGGCGCGGGCTCGGGCGGCGCGGTGGCGGCCAGCGGGATGACGATCTCGTGGGCCCGGCCGTCGAGCCAGCCGTGGTCGGCGGCGGTGGGCGCCTCGGCGAGGGTGACCGGGCCACCTGCCGTCTCCAGGTGAGCCCGTAGTACCGAGCGGTCCATGGACTCGTCCAGGTCCAGCCGCATGCGGCGGTCACCGGCGCCCACCGCGATGCCGGCCGGCAGCCGCCGCTGTTCGCGCACCGCCTCCAGAACCGAAGACCACGCGGACATCGTGGCGCGGGGGCCAGGGATGTCGGCCGGATCAAGGCGCCACTGGGCCGGGGCGAGGATGCTGCGGCCATAGCGCACACGGGGCAGAAACGGCAGGCAAGCGGCCGTGCCCCAGTCGAAGGAGGTGACCGCAGGGTGGACGGAGCGCGGGATCTCGAACAGCAGCCGGGCCAGAGGCGGCATGGTGTGCCGTGCCCCGGCGTGCGGCAGCATCGGCTCCACCACCCGTCGTCGGGTGCGCGAGATGACGTACAGCCGCGTCGAGTCGGCGGTGACGGCGAGATCCGTCACCGGAACGTGCCCGTCGGCGGGCACGCGGTGCTCGGCCAGGGCGATCACGTCGGGCAGTACGGGGAGGACGCGCAGAACGTTCTCGATGCGCGGCTGTCGCGGTGGGAAGGACAGTTGGGCGGCCAGCGCACCGTGTACGCCGGGCGGTAGCGCGGCGTACAGGCCGGTCATCCGCTGCCGGTCGGATTCCTTCAGCAGGTCGAGAAACCGGCCGGTGTTGGCGGCGATCCGCCCGAAGCCGCCCACGCCCAGGGTGAACGCGCCGGCGGCGAGGGCGGTCTGCGAGGCGGCGCGGACGTCGGCCCACAGGTCCACCGCCGTCACCGGCCGCCTCGCGTCCTTGTTCCCGGCAGTGAGCGTGTCGAGGGCCCTCTGGTCGAGGACGACTTCGTCGGCGCCGTCGAGGGCGGCCTGCTGGGCCAGGGCGAGCAGGACCTCGTCCCGCGGTGATGCCTCCCGGGCCCCGGGGTGCGGCTTGCTGAAGTGGCGGGGGAAGCCGAGCCCTGTGACGGGATCGGCCAGGTCCGTGACCGGTACCAGGGTGCCGGTCCCGTACCGGCCGACGAAGCTGCCGTGATACTCGCGCCACGACCGGCTCGGACTGGGGACCGGGCTGAGCCGGATGAGGGCTTCGGCCGCCGTCGCGGCCTCGGTCGCCACCTGCTGCGGCAGCACCAGAGTGCCCCCGAGCCGCAGGTCAACCGTCAGGGGCTGTTCGACGGCAGCGCATAGCGCTCGCATCCTCCGTGCGGCCTCACGTCGGCCCCATCCGCCGACCTGGGACCCTGCGTCGTCGACCCTGTGTAACTGAGCGTGGATCGTGTGCAAATTGTGGACCAGGGGCTGTACCTCGGGCAGGTGGGAGGTGTCCGTCCCGTGCAGCCGGTCCAGGAGGTGGGCGAGGGCGTCCGTGACGGTCGAGGGGGCACGCAGGCTGCTGATCAGCACGCCCACCGCCACCAGTTCCCCGATCATCGCCTCCAGGGCCGGGTGGGCGGCGCCGGGGTGTTCGGCGGCGACCTTGTCGATCAGGTCACTGACCCGGACCCGGGATACGGCCGTGTGCCGGATCGTCCGCACGACGGGGATCAGCCGCACCGACACCTCGCCCTGCGGACCGCGGGAAGGGGCACCGGTGTGCGGCTGCCAGGGCACGATCAGCCGGTCACCTCGCTCGACGGCCAGATCGTTCATCACAACCGGCAGCTGCCGCAGCAGGGCCGGGCATCCTTCGAGGCGGGCGGTGACCTCGGCAACCCACACCGCATCGGCCCGGGCCCGTGTCCGATGACGATCGCTCCACCGCAGTGTCGGGTGCGGCGCGAAGTGCGCCGCGCTGACGCCGGCGAAGGTCCCGAAGGGGGTGGCACGGCCGCGCATGCGGACCAGATACCGGGCCAGCGCCATCGCCATGCGCCGGGCCGGCGCTACGGCGGTCGGCCGTCCGGTGAGCATCGCCTCGATCTGCTCGGCCAGCACCGGGCTGGCGAGCGCGACGGCCTCGGCCACCATGCGGTCCGTCCACACCTGTGCCAGCCACCCCGACCACTGCCCGCCCGCGGTGTCCACGCCGGGCCAGGGCGGCAGCAGCATGTCTGCGCGGTGGACGCTCGCCCGCAGCATCGCCGCGTCGACGGGCCGGTAGTACGGCGCGCGCTCGGCTGCCTTCACCCTCGTGCCTCCCGGATGGCCGGATATCGCAGGGAAATGACGTGCGGGGGCCGGCTCCGACAGGCGCACCTGCCGGAGCCGACCCCTCGTGCTCTCAGGTCAGCAGTCGCCGCCCTTGAGGGTGTCGCAGCCGTCGTCGGTGCTGCTGAGCAGTGCCGCCGCGACGGGCCCGGCGGTGACGACCGTGACGCTCAGATCGAGGTCGACAGGGGCCCCGTCGCCTGCGGCCTGCGGACGCCGGTCCGTGGTGAAGGTGTTCATGGCAAGTCCTCCTACTCATAGGGGTATTGCTCATTGCGGTAGTGCCGATGACCTGGCTCCGCCGCGCGGATCGTAGGTGTTCGCCTACGCCCCACGGGTGGTTCCTGGCCATCCCCCGCGCACGGCACCATGCCGCGTGCGGAGGGTGGTGCGGCCTGCCCGGCCCGGCCGAGGGGCTCACGGGCCGGGCAGGCCAGTTCGGGGGTCAGCCCGCGGGGGGCTGCGTCGGTGTGCCGCGCAGGATCTGGCTGACGGGGATGTTGCTGGTCGGGTCGGACAGCGCCTTGACGGCGGCCTCCAGCCGTTGCGGGTCGGCGCCCAGTTTCTGAACTGCCGCCGCCTGGAGGGTCTGGGCGAGACGGGTCTGCAGGAGGGCTTCGTGGCGGTGGATGGCCATCTCGGCGGCCAAGGCTTCCAGCGAGCCGATCTCCTTGCGCCGTGTGGTCTGCCGGGGCGGGTCGCCGAAGGTCATCCAGACCACGACCGCACGCTTGGCGGGGTCGAACTCGACCCGAAACGGCAGATGCCCGGGGGCCGGTTCAGGCACAGTTCCTCCTGGGATGAGGCAGGCGGCAGCGGATCTGCTTGCCGAGGGGGGTCGGCTCCACGCTCCAGCCGGGCGCCAGGACGTCCAGGATCCACAGGCCCCGCCCGGACTCGGACTGGTCGTTGCCCGGCGGCAGATCGCGCCGGTCGGGCATCGCGGCCGGCTCGGGGTCGTGGACCTGCACCAGGACCTGGTCGGGCTGTGCGGCCACCTGGACCACGACCGGCGTGAACGGGCCGCACAGCCGTACCGCGTTCCCGACCAGCTCGCTGGCCACCAGCCGGGCCGCGTCCGCGACCTCTTCGTCCATCCCGGCCCCGCAGACCTCCTTGAACACCTGTGCACGCATCTCGCGCAAGTGCTCGGCACTGGCGCTCATGTGCAGGACGAACCCGTCCGACCGTATGGCCAGGTAGAACCCGCACTCGGCCAGCTCCGGCGGGAACGGCGGTGGTGGATCGGACGGTCCCGGCAGGACCTGTACGTCGTGCATGTCGTGTGCTCCCCAGTGACTTGAGCGGGCGCCGCTCCGGGTCACCGGTGGGCTCCGCAAGATTCGGGTCGGCACGTCGGCCTTCCGGAGGGGCAACCCCCGGCAGTCGGCGCACGGCAGCGGCATATGCCACGAAGTGCGATGACTTGCTTACGCTTCGCTACCGTGTCGTCAGCATGCCCCGCGCAACTCGATTGGGCAACATGCCCAGTTGAAATTCCCCGGATTGGTTGTCCTCAGCCCCTGGCGCGGGTCACACTGTCGCTATGGCCTGGAAGAGGAATCCCGCCCCCAAGTCCGTCTACCGCCGCCAACTATCAGCCCAGCTCAAGGAGTTGCACGATCAGTCCGGCAAGACGCTGGCCGAGGTCGGACAGGTCATCGAGGTCAACCAGGGTTCACTCAGCCGCATCATGAACGGCGACCGCGGCACCTCCCCAGTCCTGGTGAAGGCGATGCTCGACTGCTACGGCGTCACCGACCCCGCGGTCCGGGAGGACATCCTGGACCTGGTCCGCGCAGATCAGGCACAGAAGCAGAAGTGGTGGCGCAAGTACTCCGCGGTCATCAACACCACGCAGTACGGCGGCTACCTCGAGCTGGAGCAGAGCGCGACCACGCTGCGTTCCTACGAGCCGCAGCTGATCCCAGGGCTGCTGCAGACGCCCGAGTACGCCCGCCAGGTCATCACCGCGATGCGCGTCGACCTGGACGCCAAGCAGGTCGACGCCCTGGTCGATGTCAGGATGGAACGCCAGGCACTTCTGGCCCGCGAGGACGCCCCGAAGCTGTGGGCCATCATCGACGAGGCCGCCCTGCGGCGCATCAGCGGGGCGCCGGCCGTCCTCAAGGGCCAGATCGAGCACCTGCTGGATCTCGAGCCCCGCACGAACATCACGCTGCAGCTCCTACCGTTCGACGCCGGATTCCATCCCGGCCTGTACGGCTCATTCATGCTCATGGGTTTCCCCGAGCCCAATCCGGACGTGGTGTGGGTGGAGAATCTGACCAACTCGGTGTACTTCGAGGGATCAGAGGATGTGGGGCGCTACACCGAGGTCTTCGACCACCTGCGGGCCACGGCCCTCGGCCCACCCGAGACCCGCAGCCGTATCAAGAGCATGATCAAGGAGCTGTAAGTGAGCAACAACAAGCCCAACCCCGCCGAGCTGGACTTCGCCGGCGTCACCTGGGAAAAGAGCCCGTTCAGCGGAGGCAACGACAACTGCGTCGAGTTCGGCGTGATCGGCGACCTGGTCGCCATGCGCGACTCCAAGCGGCCAGAGCAGACCCCGCTCGTGTACACCCGCACCGAGATCGCAGCGCTCCTGGCTGGCGTAAAGGCCGGCGTCTTCGACCACCTGGCCTAATGACGTAGCCGTTGCTAACAACGGCCAGCAATGAGTACGGCGGTCGGCCCCAGCGCTAGTGGGGCCAACCGCCGTCGCCATCTTCGCACTGACAGCCCGCCCGGACGCGGGCACTGCAAGCCTGGCTAGAAATCACAGCCGCCGGACTCTCCCGTCATCGAACCACGGCTCGACTCCCCACCGGCCCGCACGCTCATGCCCACGAGATGCCGCAAGTGCGGCTCGATTGTCAGACCCCTCTGGCACTCTGACTGACACGTCGTAACGACGCTCCTACGAGAGGAGTTTCGCGTTGGCCGAGAACTCTCGCGACGGCACTGTCACGTTGGCTGACCGGGTGGGATGATCTTCGGGTTGATCATGGTGGGAGGGGTCGTTCGTGGGGAGCATGTCGCCGTCGTACAGGGGGCACCGGTATCCGGTCGAGGTGATCTCGCACTGCGTGTGGCTGTACTTCCGCTTCCCGCTCAGTTTCCGTGAGGTGGAGGAGCTGATGCTCCAGCGCGGCGTCATCGTCTCCTACGAGACAGTGCGCCGCTGGTGCGCCAAGTTCGGCCAGGCCTACGCGAACGGGTTGCGCCGCCGCCGGCTCCGGCCCGGCGACAAGTGGCACCTGGACGAAGTCTTCATCAAGGTCAACGGCGAGCTGAAGTACCTGTGGCGGGCCGTCGACCAGGACGGCAACGTCCTGGACATTCTCGTCCAGAACCGGCGGGACAAGGCCGCGGCCAGGCGCTTCTTCCGCAGGCTGATGAAGAAGGCCCGCGTAGTGCCGAGGGTGATCGTCACCGACAAGCTCCGCTCCTACGGTGCGGCTCACCGCGAGGTCATGCCCTCCGTCGAGCACCGTTCCCACAAGGGCCTGAACAACCGGGCCGAGAACAGTCATCAGCCGACGAGACAGCGGGAACGCGCGATGAAAGGCTTCCGCTCCGCCGGCGGTGCACAACGCTTCCTGTCCGCGTTCAGCGGCATCTCACCCCACTTCCGACCCCGCCGCCACCTCCTCACCGCCGCCGAACACCGCCTCGAAATGACCGTCCGCTTCACCATCTGGGACCAGGTCACCGGCGCTGCCAGTCGAACCGCCGCGGTCTGAACCCAGGCCCGGCACCCGGCCCCACCACACCCCGACACACCGTCAGCACCCACGCACGCAACAACGTGACAGTGCCCCCGCCATGCGTACTGCTCGCCGAGCGGCGCTTCATCCTTCGGCTTCTTCGGCGGGGCGCTGACCTGGTCGGGGAACTCGTTTGCCAGGCCCCGGTAGCCCTCGTCGACCTCGGCACCCACCTTCGGGTGGAGCCGGAACTGCTCGGCGATGCCCTCGGTGCGCATCGCGGTCTGGTCGTGCATGCGGCCGGGCCGGTCGGCGCCCGACCACAGCAGACGTCCCTGACCATCGCTGATCGTGGTGGTCTTGATGGTGTTCTGCTTCTTCTTGCCGGAGACGAAGGCCCGCCGTCCGGGCCGGTTGGCCTTGGGGCGGCGGACTTGGGTCTCAGCCCCGTCGATCCGTAGCCGGATCCCCTCTGCCTCCGCGTAGGCGAACACGTCCGCCAGGGTCCGCAACCGGACATCCGGGCGGTCGGGGACGGCGAAGCCGCGCGCCGCCAGCAGTGGGCGGATCTCGCCGATGGCTCGCGAGACCGTGGAGCGGGCCGTGCCGTACAGCTCGGCGAGCGCGGCGTGCGGGAGCCCGGTGCGCAGGTGGACCAGGGTGACCAGCACCCGGTCGGTGAAGACCAGGTCGTACTTCGGCCCGGCACCGGCCTGCCGCTGCCGCTCGGTACCACGACGCTCACGCAGCGCGGACTCGCACCGGGCCAGCCACGGGCCGGCCAACTCCTCGATCAAATCGCCGAGATGTGTACGGACGACGCCGCAGAAGGCAGGATGGGACAAGGCCGCACGGGCCCACTTCTTGGTCACACTCGAAGAACCCGTGCGGCCGCCGTCACGTCACGGCCGCCTCGCGAACGCGACACCAAAAGCACCGTCGGCCCGCACGTGCGTCACCTGCGCTGGAACGCCCGGGCGATCTCTTCCGAAGCGTCGAGAACGATCGAGTGGCAGCCGTCGATCCGGGACACGATGGCCTCGCGCGGACCGTGCCGCCATGCGTCGCTGCCGTAGAATGTCTCCTCCTGAACGCGGTGTTCCTCAAGCGAAGCGAACGCGCGGATCAGGTACGCCTCCTCGTGCCCACCTTCTGCCACCAGGGAAGCCCCGCAGTCCACAACCCGGATACCGGCCTTCTCCAGCAACGGCACAGACTCCTCCCGCATCACGCGAACGAACTCGTCGCCGGTGCCCGGCTTCAGCCGGTACGTGCGGATCTCAAGAATCACAGCCAGTCTCCTGTGGTATGCGGGTCAACACTCGGCGCAGCACCCATGTCCGTCACCCCCTGACACTACTGGCGGCCTCTGACACCCTGACAGGGAGACCAGTTGACCATCGCCCCGCAGGCCGCTTAATCGCGGACCGAGTCGTTAGCGGGCCGGGCGGGCGCTCGTCTGTCCGGCGCTCTGGCCGCCGCGGTGTCACGCTCGACCGCACTGCGGATGCTCATGCGGCTGCCTCTGCCCCCGCTCCGGGTCCCGCGGGTCCTCGGCGTGGACGACTTCGCCCTCAAGCGCCGACACCGGTACGCCACCGTCCTGATCGACGCCGAGACCGGCGAGCGGATCGACGTGCTCCCCGACCGCAACGGGAACACCCTTGAGACGTGGCTGCGCGAGGCGTTGTCACGTTGTTGGGTGTGCGAGGGCCTGATGGCGTGCCAGGGTGTGGTCGGCTCGGGTGTCAGCCCTGGGTCAGGCCGTTGCGGCCGTGCCGACGACTGCGGTGACGTGGTCCCAGATGGCGAAGCGGATGGTCATCTCGGCTCGGTGGTCGGAGGCTGTTATCAGGTGGCGGTGGGGTCGGAAGTGGGGTGAG
>NZ_JBSFYR010000143.1:0-12040 GCF_053599875.1 Streptomyces sp. NPDC005151
GCCCGCCGCAGCCTCACCAAACAAATCCGCCGCCACCGTCACCACACCACGCAACCCCGCCGGCCGACCCCCACCATCAAGCTGCTCAACCACCACGACATCGAGATCGAACTTGGCGGGCATCGGCACCGAGCCCTCCACGGAGGAGGACGAGGAGGAAGAGGAAGAGGAAGAGGCTCCACCGCCGGTACGCAGCCCGGGCAGTTCGAGCGAAGCGCGCTCCATGTTCTGCAGGGTCAGGGTGACCTGGAACAGCGGATGGCGAGCCATCGACCGCTCAGGAGCGAGCTCTTCCACCAGTCGTTCGAACGGTACGTCCTGATGCGCGAACGCGCCCAGACTCGCCTCACGCACCCGCCCCAGCACCTGCCGGAACTCCGGATCACCCGACAGATCCGTCCGGATCACCAAACTGTTGAGGAAGAACCCGATGAGATCGTCCAGTGCCTCATCGCTGCGGCCCGCGATCGGCGAGCCGATCGGGATGTCGGTACCGGCCCCGAGCCGCGACAGCGTCACCGCCAGCGCGGCCTGCAACACCATGAACACCGTCACACCCTCGGCCCGCGCCAACTCCGCCAGCCTCTGGTGCACTTCCGCCGGCACACGGAACCCCGCGGCGTGACCGCGATGGCTGGCCACCGCAGGACGCGGCCGCTCCACCGGCAGCGCCAGCTCCTCCGGAACCCCCGCCAACGCCCGCCGCCAGTACTCCATCTGCGTCGACAGTCGGCTGTCCGGGTCCGACTCGTCACCCAGCAACTCCCGCTGCCACAGCGTGTAATCGGCGTACTGCACCGGCAACGGCTCCCAATCCGGAGCTCGGTCCTGAAGCCGCGCCGCGTACGCCGTCGACACGTCCCGGGCCAGCGGGCCACGTGACCATCCGTCGCTGGCGATGTGATGGATGACCACCAACAGCACCTGCTCGTCCGGCCCGGCCTCGAACAGCCATGCCCGGACCGGCACTTCGGCCGACAGGTCGAAGGCGTACCGCGACGCCTCCCGTACGGCCTCAGGCAGTTCGCCGGACGTCACCTGAGTGACCTGGAGAGCCCAGTCCAACTCGTGCGGATTGAGGATTTGCTGGTAAGGCTCACCGTCCACGGCCGGGAAGACCGTCCGCAGCGACTCATGCCGTTCTACGACATCCCGGAGCGCCGCACCCAGAGCTCTGGTGTCCACTCCACTCAGCCGGATCGGCACGGGGATGTTGTACGTCGAACTCGGCCCCTCCAACTGGGCCAGGAACCACAGCCGCCGCTGCGCGAACGACAACGGCACCCGTTCCGGACGCTCAACCGCCGCCCGCAACGGCGGACGCGCCTGCCCCGTCCCCTCTTCGGCCAGCCGTGCCGCCAGCCCCGCCACTGTCGGAGCGTCGAACAACGCCCGGACCTCGACCTCCACACCCAGCACCATACGAATCCGCGACACCAAACGCACCGCCAGCAGCGAATGACCACCCAGCTCGAAGAAGCTGTCGTCAACCCCCATCGACTCGACGCCGAGGACCTCGGCGAACGCCGCGCACAGAATCTCTTCCTGAATCGTGGCCGGACCACGGGCCACTCCTGTGACGTACTCCGGTGCGGGCAGCGCCTTGCGGTCGAGTTTGCCGTTGGCGGTCAGGGGCAGTTCCGGCAGCACCACGACGGCGGCCGGGACTATGTACTCCGGCAACCGCCGTGCCACGAAGTCCCGCAGAGGACCCGTATCGGTATCCGGGTCGCCATCGGCGGGCACCACGTAGGCGATCAGCCGCCGGTCGCCGGGTGTGTCCTCGCGGGCGATCACCACGGCCTGGGTTACGTCCGGGTGGGCACCCAATACGGTCTCGATCTCGCCGGGTTCGATCCGGAACCCGCGGACCTTGACCTGCTCATCCGCACGCCCGGCGAACACCAACTGACCGTCCGGCGCCCACTTCACCAAGTCCCCGGTGCGATACATCCGCTCGCCGCCGGAGCTGGACCCGTACGGGCAGGCCACGAACCGCTCACCGGTCAACGACGGCCGCCCGACATACCCGCGGGCCAACCCGGCGCCCGCGACGTACAACTCCCCCGCCGCACCCACCGGCACCGGGTTCAGCGTGTCATCCAGGACAAAGAACCGGGTATTGGCAATCGGAGACCCGATCGCCACCACACCACCCGAGACCAGCTCCGAAGTCGCCACCCCGACCGTGGTCTCGGTCGGCCCGTAGTGGTTGAACACCCGCCGCCCACCAGCAGCACCCAGCACCTCCCCGACCCAGGCCGCCGGGGCAGCTTCACCGCCCAGCACCAGCGAACGCGCGGGCAGCAACGGCTCCACGCCCACCGCGGCCGTCAACGCCGCCAGATGCGACGGCACCACCTTCAACGCGTCGATCCGGTGCTCCGACACATACGCCGCCACCGCCGCCGGATCAGTGACCGCGTCCGCGTCCAGCACATGCAACTGCCCACCGGTGGCAAGGCTGACGAACACCACCGTGTTGCCCAGGTCGGTCACCTGCGCCTGCAACAGCGCGTACCGCGCACCGGCACCGGTCCAGCCCAGCCGGCCCGACACCGACGTCACATAGTTGGCCAACGACCCATGCGTGACCCCCACACCCTTCGGCACACCCGACGAACCCGACGTAAAGATCACATACGCCAGATCAGACGCGCCCAGGACACCCTCCAGCGCCGAATCGGCCTGGCGGTCCACAAGCATCCGGGTCATCGGGTCATCAAGGGCGATCATCCGCACCCGTCCGACCGGCAGGTCGTCCAAGGCGTCACCCGTACCCAGGACCAGCCCCGCCCGACTGTCGGCCAGCATCAACGCCACCCGCTCAACCGGAAGCGCGGCGTCGATCGGCAGATACGCCGCCCCCGCCTTCCACACCGCCAAAATCGCGGTCACCATCTCCACACCACGCGGCAGGCACAACGCCACCACCGACTCCGCGCCCACACCCAGATCGAGCAGGTAGCGCGCCAGCCGGTTCGCCGCCGCGTCCAACTCCCGGTACGAGACCTCAGCACCCTCTCCGACCATCGCCACCGCGTCCGGAACAGCAACCACCTGCCGCTCGAACAACTCCACCACCGACGAGCCCACAGACTCCGCCGCCGTGTCGTTCCATCCGTACAGGACGCGGTCCCGCTCGTCGGCGTCGAGCACGTCCACCGCGTGGAGGGCGATGTCGGGCTCAGCCGTCACCAGGTCGAGCACCCGGGCGAACCACCCCGAGAACCTGGCCGCCGCCGCCTCGTCGAAGAGGTCCGCCGCCACCGTCACCGCCCCGCGCAGGCCGGCCGGGCGTCCTTCGGCGTCGTGCACCTCCCCGACGGACATGTAGACGTCGAACTTCGCCGAGGCCATGGCGCTCCCGTCCAGCCCCGGAGTTCGGCCACCGGTACGGACGCCGGGCAGTTCCAAAGCCGAGCGTTCGGTGTTCTGCATGGTGAGGACGACCTGGGCCAGCGGGTGCCGCGCCATCGACCGGGACGGAGCCAGCTCCTCCACGAGCCGCTCGAACGGCACGTCCTGATGCGCGAACGCGCCCAGGCTCGCCTCACGCACCCGCCCCAGCACCTGCCGGAACTCCGGGTCGCCCGACAGATCCGTCCGGATCACCAACGTGTTCAGGAAGAACCCGACCAAGTCGTCCAGCGCCTCGTCCGTACGGCCCGCTACCGGCGAACCGATCGGGATGTCGGTACCGGCCCCGAGCCGCGACAGCATGACCGCCAGCGCGGCCTGCAACACCATGAACGCCGTGACGCCCTCGGTCTGGGTCAGGTCCATCAAGCGCTGGTGGACCTCAGCCGACACACGGAACCCCGCCGCATAGCCGCGATGGCTGGCCACCGCAGGACGGGGCCGGTCCACCGGCAGCGCCAGCTCCTCCGGGACCCCGGCGAGCGCCTGCCGCCAGTACTTCACCTGCGCCGACAGCAGACTGCCCGGGTCCGACTCGTCGCCCAGCAACTCCCGCTGCCAGAGCGCGTAGTCCGCGTACTGCACCGGGAGGGGCACCCACACCGGGGCCTCGCCGCGCAGCCGCGCCTGATAGGCCGTCGAGAGGTCGCGTCCCAGCGGTCCCATGGACCAGCCGTCGCCGGCGACGTGGTGCATCACGACCACCAGGACCTGCTCGTCAGGACCGGCCTCGAACAGCCACGCCCGGATCGGAAGCTCCATCGACAGGTCGAACGCGTACCGCGAGGCGCCCACTACGGCATCGGCCAGTGCACCGGACTCCACCTGCGCGACCTGGAGTTCCCAGTCCAGGTCGCGCATCTCCCGGATCTGCTGGTACGGCTCGCCGTCCACGGCCGGGAAGACCGTCCGCAACGACTCATGCCGTTCGACGACATCCCGGAGCGCCGCACCCAGCGCCACGGCGTCCACGCCGCTCAGCCGGATCGGCACGGGGACGTTGTACGCGGGGTTCGGCCCCTCCAGCTGAGCCAGGAACCACAGCCGCCTCTGGGCGAACGACAACGGCACCCGCTCGGGACGGACTCCGGCCCGCAGCGGCGGGCGGGCGCGCTCCGTGCCCTCCTCGTTCTCCTCGCTGTCCTCGGCCAGGCGGGCCGCCAGCCCGGCCACGGTCGGGGCCTCGAACAGGGTCTGGACCTCGACCTCCACGCCGAGCGTGGCCCGGATCCGCGACACCAGCCGTACCGCCAGCAGCGAGTGGCCGCCCAAGTCGAAGAAGCTGTCGTCCACCCCCACCAAGTCCAGGCCCAGCATGTCGGCGAACGCCGCGCACAGCGCCTCCTCCTGTGCGGTGGCCGGGCCACGGCCCGTACCCGTGGCGTATTCGGGCACCGGCAGTGCCTTACGGTCCAGCTTGCCGTTCACCGTCATCGGCAATTCCGACAGCTGCATCATCGCGGCCGGGACCATGTAGTCCGGCAACCGCGACGCCACGAACTCCCGCAGACCGTCGAGGTCGAGACCGTCATCGCTCTCGGCGGGGACGACGTACGCCACCAGCCGCTTGTCCCCCGGCGTGTCCTCCCGAGCCACCACCGCGACCTGAGCCACCTCAGGACGAGCCGACAGAACCGCCTCGATCTCACCGGGCTCGATCCGGAACCCGCGGACCTTGACCTGCTCATCCGCACGCCCGAGGAACAGCAACTGCCCCTCCGGCGTCCACCGCGCCAAGTCCCCGGTCCGATACATCCGCTCGCCGCCGGACCCGTACGGGCACGCCACGAACCGCTCACCGGTCAAGGACGGGCGCCCGACGTACCCGCGCGCCACCCCGGCGCCGGCGACGTACAACTCCCCTGCCACCCCTACCGGCACCGGGCTGAGCCCGCCGTCCAGCACGTACACACGCGCATTGGCGATCGGCGTACCGATCGACGGCACATCACCAGCCGCCAGCGGCACCGACATCGACGCACACACCGTGATCTCCGTCGGACCGTACGCATTGATCAGACGACGACCCGGCGCCCACCGCCCCACCAAGCCCGCGTCCAACGCCTCACCCGCCGACACCAGCGTCGTCACCGAGTCCAAGTCATCGGCACCCAGGGCCCCCAGGACCGCAGGCGGCAGCGTCGCGTGCGTCACGCCGTGCCGCGCCACGACCTCCGCGAGCCCGCTGCCCGGAATCAGTTCGTCCGCGGCGGCCACCACCAGGGAGGCACCGGCGCCCAGGGCCTCCAGCGCTTCCCACGTCGCCGCGTCGAAGCCGATCGAGGCGAACTGCAGCACCCGGGAGTCGGGCCGCAGCGCGAGCCGATGGATCTGCGCGGTCGCCAGGTTCGCCGTACCGCCGTGGGTGAGCGCGACGCCCTTCGGCGTACCGGTCGACCCCGACGTATAGATGACATAGGCCAGTCCGGACGGTTCGGCCGCGAAGTCGGGCGCAGTCTCGGAGCATGCCTCGATCCGGTCCCGCACCCGCTGGTCGTCCAGCCGTACCGTGGTGACACCGCCCAGGGTGTCGGCCGGTGTGTCCGCCAGGGCGTCGGCCAGGGCGGCCGTCGCCGAGCCGCCGGTCAGGACGACCGACGCGGCGCTGTCAGCGATCATGAAGGCGATGCGCTCCGCCGGAAGCCGGGCCTCGATCGGCAGATAGGCCGCCCCCGCCTTCCACACGCCCAGCAGGGCGGTCATGAGCTCGGCGCCGCGCGGCAGGCACATGCCCACCACCGACTCCGAGCCCACGCCCAGACCGCGCAGGTAGTGCGCGAGGCGGTTGGCCGACGCGTCCAGCTCCCGATACGACAGCTCGACGCCGTCGCCGACCACGGCCACCGCGTCCGGAGCCGTGGCGACTCGCCGGGCGAACAGTTCCATGATGGTCGAGCCGGCGGGCTCGACCGCCGAGTCGTTCCACCGGCTGAGCAGCAGATCGCGCTCGTCGGCGTCGAGGAGGTCCACGGCGCCCAGCCGGAGCTCGGGCGCCGCGGTCACCAGCTCCAGCACCCGGATCCACCGCTTGGCGACGGCCTCGACCGTACCCGCGTCGAACAGGTCCACCGAGCCGGTCAACGACCCGCGCAGTCCCGCCGGGCGGCCGTTCTCGTCGTACGCCTCTCCGACCATCACATCGATGTCGCACTTGACCGAGGCGGCCAGGGCGGCCTCGACGCCCGTGACCACTCCGGCCCGCACGCCGGGCATCTCCAGTGCCGCCCGCTCGACGTTCTGCAAGGTGAGGACCACCTGGAACAGCGGATGCCGGGACATCGACCGCTCGGGAGCGAGCTCTTCCACCAGCCGCTCGAACGGTACGTCCTGATGCGCGAACGCGCCCAGACTCGCCTCACGCACCCGCCCCAGCACCTGCCGGAACTCCGGATCACCCGAAAGATCCGTCCGGATCACCAAGCTGTTGAGGAAGAACCCGACGAGATCGTCCAGCGCCTCGTCGGTACGGGAGGCCACACCCGAGCCGATCGGGATGTCGGTACCGGCCCCGAGCCGCGACAGCGTCACCGCCAGCGCGGCCTGCAACACCATGAACACCGTCGCGCCCTCGGCGCGCGCCAGAGCCACCACCCGCTGGTGCACCTCGGCGGGTACCCCCAGCGGAACTCGGTGCCCCACATGGCTCGCCACGGCGGTACGCGACCGGTCCGCCGGCAGCGCCAGTTCCTCCGGGACTCCGGCGAGCGCCTGCCGCCAGTAGTCGACCTGGGCCGACAGGGGGCTCTCCGGGTCGGACTCGTCACCGAGTACTTCTCGCTGCCAGAGGGTGTAGTCGGCGTACTGCACCGGCAGCGGCTGCCAGTCCGGGGCCTCGCCCCGCTGCCGCGCCGCGTATGCCGCGGACAGATCGCGTCCCAGCGGGCCCATCGACCACCCGTCGCTCGCGATGTGGTGCATCACCAGCACGAGCACCGGCTCGTCCTGCCCGGTGTCGAACAGCCAGGCCCGGATGGGCAGTTCGGCGGAGAGATCGAAGGCGTACCGGGACGCCTGTCCCACGGCGCCGGCGAGGTCTTCGGGCGCGACCTCGCTGATCTCCAGCGCCCAGTCGAGCTCCTGCGGGTCGAGGACCTGCTGGTACGGCTCGCCGTCCATGGCCGGGAAGACCGTCCGCAGTGACTCGTGGCGGACGATCACGTCCCGGAGCGCCGCACCCAGAGCGCCGGTGTCCACCCCGGTCAGCCGGATCGGCACGGAGATGTTGTACGTCGAGCTGGGTCCTTCGAGCTGGCCCAGGAACCACAGCCGCCGCTGCGAGAACGACAACGGCACCCGCTCCGGACGCTCAGCCGCCGCCCGCAGCGGCGTACGGACCTGGTCCGGGCCCAGCTCCGCCAAGCGGGCCGCGAGACCGGCCACGGTCGGCGCCTCGAAGAGTGCGCGGACCTCGACCGCGACGCCCAGCACCGCTCGGATCCGCGAGATCAGCCGGACCGCCAGGAGGGAATGCCCGCCGAGCCGGAAGAAGTTGTCGTCCACTCCCACCGCATCCACGCCGAGTACGTCGGCGAAGACCGCGCAGAGGATCTCCTCCTGGACCGTGGCCGGGCTTCGTCCGTCGCCCGCGGTGTACTCCGGCGCGGGCAGGGCCCTGCGGTCCAGCTTCCCGTTGAGGGTCAGCGGCAACTCGGTCAGGGCGACGAACGCCGCCGGGACCATGTACGCGGGCAACCGCGACGCTACGAGGGCGCGTACGCCGTCAAGGTCGATGCCGTCGTCGCTGTCGGCGGGGACCACGTAGGCCACCAGCCGCCGGTCGCCTACCGTGTCCTCGCGAGCCACGACGACGGCCCGCGCCACCTCGGGATGAGCCGAGAGAACCGCCTCGATCTCACCGGGCTCGATCCGGAAGCCGCGGACCTTCACCTGCTCATCCGCCCGCCCGGCGAACAGCAACTGCCCGTCCGAGGTCCACTTCACCAAGTCCCCGGTGCGGTACATCCGCTCGCCGCCGGACCCGTACGGGCACGCCACGAACCGCTCACCGGTCAAGGACTGGCGCCCGACATACCCGCGCGCCACGCCGGCGCCGGCGACGTACAACTCACCGGCCACGCCTACCGGAACAGGCGCGAGCGTGTCGTCCAGGACATACACCCGGGCGTTGGCGATCGGCGTGCCGATCGACGGCTCGTCACCGGCGGACAGCGGCGCCGACATCGACGCGCACACCGTGATCTCCGTCGGGCCGTAGGCGTTGATCAGGCGGCGACCCGGCGCCCACCGCCCCACCAAGCCCGCATCCAGCGCCTCACCCGCCGACACCAGCGTCCGTACCGACGCCAGATCCCGAACCTCCAAAACGGCGAGGACCGCCGGCGGCAACGTCACATGCGTCACCCCATGGCGCGCCAGCAGTTCGACCAGCCCACCGCCCGGCGTCAACTCGTCGGCCGGGGCGACGACCAGCGCGGCACCGGAGCACAAGGCCATCAGCAACTCGGAGGTGGCCGCGTCGAAGGCGATCGACGCGAACTGCAGCACACGCGAGTCGCCTTCCACCGCGAACCGCTCGATCTGAGCGGCCGCCAGGTTCAGCGCACCGCGATGGGAGACCGCCACGCCCTTCGGCGTCCCGGTCGACCCCGACGTGTAGATCACGTACGCCAGCCCGGCCGGATCCGCCGCCACGTCAGGCGCGGTGTCCGGGCAGCCGTCAAGCAGCGTGGACGTCGCCGGGGCGTCGAGGACGACCAGCGGCACCCCGTCGACGGGCAGACCGTCCAGGCTGTCCTGGCTCCCCAGCATCAACCGCGCCCCGCTGTCGGCCAGCAGGAAGCCAGTCCGCTCAGCCGGGTTCCGCACATCGATCGGCAGGTACGCCGCTCCGGCCTTCAGGACCCCCAGCACGGCGGTGATCATCTGCGTACCGCGTGGCAGGCAGAGCCCGACCACCGTTTCCGGCCCCACTCCCCGGCCGCGCAGGAAGTGCGCCAACCGGTTCGCCTCGGCGTCCAGTTCCCGATACGTCAGCACGGTCTCGTCGGCGATCAGCGCCGGGGCGCCGGGGGTGGCAGCCACCTGGCGCTCGAACACCTCGGTGATGGTCGAGTCCGGCGCGTCGGCCGCGGTGTCGTTCCAGCCGATGACCACCCGCTGGAGTTCCTGCTGGTCGAGCACGTCCACGGCGTGCAGGGCGAGGTCCGGACCACCGCGCAACGTCTCGGCGAGCGCGCTGAGCGTACTCTCCGCCGCCGTGCACAGCAGTCTGCCGACGGCCTGCGGATCGAGTGCGTCCACGGCCTGCACGCTCAGGCTCAGACCGCCCGCGCCCAGGTCGTTGACCGATACGGCGACCGGGTAGTTGGTCCGCTCCTGGGCGAAGACCGTCTGGCCGCCGTCGACCGGCCGCGGCCGGTCCCGCTCGGCCCCGGCCTCGGTCTCGGCTTCGGCTTCGGCTTCGGCTTCGGCTTCGGCTTCGGCTTCGGCTTCGGCTTCGGCCGAGGTGTCGTTGTTGCCGGTGATGAACCGGTAGTTGAAGAGGGAGGTGAACAGGGGTGTGTTGTCCGCGATTCCGCTGGTCTGCTGAGCCAGGGCCAGGGGGGCGTGCTCGTGTTCCAGCAGCGCCGCGAGCTGGGCTCGCATGAGTTCGACGGCGGCCCGGACGCCTACGCTGCCGGTCCGGACGCGTACCGGAAGGGTGTTGATGAACGGGCCCAGCACCCGGTCGGCGCCTTCACCGGCGTTCATCCGCCCGAACAGCACCGTCCCGAACACGACATCGTCGCGACCCGACAGCGCGGCCAGCACCCGAGCCCACGCCACATGCAGCACGGTCGCCGTGCTGACGCCCAGTTGCCGCGCGACGTCCCGCAGACCGTCAACGACTTCGTCCGGGACGGGCACGGTCTCCGTGACCACGTCACTGCCGTCGCCGCGTACGTCGAGCAGTCCGTACGGGGCGGTCGGTTCGGTCACATCGCCCAGCAGCTCGGCGAAGAACCGCTCGTGCTCGGCCCGGGGGATCAGCCTCGTCTGTGCCACGAAGTTCCTGAACGGCAAAGCCGGGGCCAGCTGGTCGGCCTGCCCGGCGAGTACCGCGCGCAGTTCTTGCAGCAGGACGTCCATGCCGAGGTGGTCCTGGACCATGTGGTGCATCCGCACCAGCCCCAGGCACCGGCCCTCCGGCAGCTCGGCCACGTGCAGGTCCATCAGCGGGGCGCGGCCCAGGTCCATCACCGAGCCGACGGCCTCCACCAGGGCGTCCACCACGCGTGCGGGCTCAGCGGGATCGACGTCGAGGACGTGTTCGGCGACCGCCAGCTCGGCGTGGCGCCAGACCACCTGGGCCGGCTCCCGCAGTCCTTCCCACACCACCGCCGTACGGTAGATGTCGTGCCGGTCCAGGACCTGCTGGAGAGCCCGCGCGAACGTCTCCAACCGGGCCCGCGAGTCGAACTCCACCACGCGTACGGTCACGTAGGCGTCGGCGCTTCCCTCCGCCATGAGGTGGTGGAAGAGCATGCCTTCCTGCAACGGCGCCAGCGGATAGACGTCCGCGATGTTGGCCGCGCCGCCTTCGACGGTGGCGGCTATCCGGTCGATCTCGTCCTGGGACAGCTCCACCAGCGGCAACATCTCCGGCGTGATCTCCTGCGCGCCGGCCGGGATCAGATTCTCCGGCACCTGCACCGCCGCGACTCCCGCCGCACCCGCCAGCCCGGCGGGGGTGGGCGCTTCGAACAACGCCCGCACCGAGACCGATACGCCGCGGGCCCGCAGCCGCTCCACGAGCGACACCGCGAGCAGCGAATGCCCGCCCAGCCGGAAGAAGTTGTCGTCCACCCCCACCGACTCCAGACCGAGAACCTCTGCGAACACCGCGCAGAGGATCTCCTCACGCACCGAAGCCGGGGCCCGGCCCGCACTCGTGGCGTACTCCGGCGCGGGCAGGGCCCTGCGGTCGAGTTTGCCGTTGGCGGTCAGCGGCAACTCGGCGAGCGTGACGAACGCTGCCGGGACCATGTACTCGGGGAGCCGCCTCGCTACGAACTCCGGCAGGGCGTCAAGGTCGGCGGTGTCGTCAGCGGGTACGACATACGCCACCAGGCGCTTGTCCCCCGGGACGTCCTCGCGAGCCACGACCGCGGCCTGGGCCACCTGCGGGTGCGTCAGCAGGACCGTCTCGATCTCGCCCGGCTCGATCCGGAACCCACGGACCTTGACCTGCTCATCCGCCCGCCCGGCGAACACCAGCTGTCCGTCCGGCGCCCACCGCACCAAGTCACCAGTGCGGTACATCCGCTCACCCGAGCCCGACCCGGAGCCGTACGGGCACGCCACGAACCGCTCACCCGTCAGACCGGGACGGCCCACGTACCCGCGGGCCAGACCGGCGCCTGCGACATACAGCTCCCCGGCCACACCCACCGGCACCGGCTCAAGGACGTCGTCCAGCACGTAAAGGCGGGTGTTGGCGATCGGCCGGCCGAACGGCACCGGACCCGCCCTGCCCGCATCCACGACCCCGGCCGCCACCATCACAGCGGCTTCCGTAGGCCCGTAGGTGTTCACCAGCCGCCGACCCGACGACCACGTACGCGCCAACGGCTCGCTGATCGCCTCGGCACCCACCAGCAGGGTCTCCACCCGCGCCAGA
>NZ_JBSFYR010000144.1:0-11438 GCF_053599875.1 Streptomyces sp. NPDC005151
TTAGGCGTAGGAACCTCGATCTTCTCAAACTCGAAGCGCACCTGTCGTCGTATCAGCTACCGGACACCGCCACTACCTGCGGATTCGGGTCTGAGACAGCCGCTGGGCGTGTCGGGCTAGCTAAAGCTCCTCGTCGAGGACGGCCATGACAGTCATCCAGATCGCGAGCCCGGCGCCGTTGAGTCCGCAGAAGAGGACGAACGCGTTGAAGCGCCGCATGAACGGCGCCTGAGGTACGAGCACGTCCGACGGGTCCCGTGGGTCGTAGCTGGCCCGGACGAACGGTTCGAAGCCCATGTGCGAGAGGACGCGGGTCGTGCCGGTGTTGTCCGTGTATAGGTACGCCCCCGGCCTGTTGGCCTGCGACGCGACGACGGTGACGCCGTGCCTGAGCAGGCGCCGCTCGCGGTTCCACGTTCCTACGCAGTACACGCCTACCCGTGACGCGCGAGCGGGCGGCGTGTTCGTCACCTGGTTGGTCCGTAGCCGGCTCTTCTGTTGGTGCGGCATTGGATGCGGGGTATCGGAGCTCTGCCGGTCCTGCTTTCACCATCGAGCGGACTGCCGGCTACTCACCACGGCTGGCTCGGTGGTCGGGTGCTCCCCGCCAGCTGTGCACGGCAGGGCGGATGGTGTCAGTCGTCTGTGTCGATGCCGCTGGCGCGGGCGATGCCGTCCAGCTCGGCGTCGATGGCTTTGCGTTCGGTCGCGTGGTGGTGGAGCTTGTCGCGGAGCTCTGCCAGTCCTTGGGGGTCGTTGGCGAGTTCTGGGGTGACGACTGCGTAGCCGGGGCTGCCGTCGGGGCCGGGCATGTCCACGACCTGGTGGTCCATGCGGCCGGTCGTCACGATCGCCATCACGGTGAGGAATTCTTTCTGGACGTCGTCCGTGAAGTCCTTGTGGTCGCCGGCTTCCAGGAAGCCCTCGTGGCCGTCGGCGATCAGGTGGATCATCTCGTGCACGGCCTGGTGCAGCGTCTCGAACTGCTCTGGGGGCATCCGGGCTTTGACCGACTCCAGGTAGAGCGCGACCTTCGCCATCCGGTCCTGCGGCGTCTCATCTGCATGGTCGTTGTCGTTCATCCCCACACCCTGGTCCGGCAGAGCCAGCGCGTCCAGCACCCAGCCGCCACCCGGCGCAAGCAGTGTGCCAGCGGTTGCGGTGCCTGCCTCGCACGGTGGCCGGTGAGTCGTCAGGCCCTGGTCGTGCCTTGTGTTTTTCCCTACAGCCCGCCCTACAGTTGCCCCTACACTCTCCCCTACAGTGATCACTGGCGGGATGACCGGTGTCCGTGCAGGTCAGCATCTGTTTCGGGGCTTGCCCGCTGGTCCGACCCCCCCTTTACCTGCTCTGTGTTGCTGGTGAAGGGGGTGTCGGACCAGGTCGCGGCGGCGCGGGCCGTGGGCAGTCGCGCTGTTCGGCGCGGTGCCGGTCACCGGATGGATGGGGAGCGGGATGGGGAAGTCTGCGCAGTGGCCGTACAACTCGACGGCCCGGGCGCGCGGTCTGGTGCTGCTCGCGCTGGGCGTGGTGAAGGTGGCGACGGCGGAGCAGCTGCGGCAGTTGGTGCTGCCGGGCACGGCGGATCTGCAGACGGTGCGCAACGCGTGCAAGGATCTGCGGCATGCCGGCCTGGCGGAGTCGGTCGGCCGCACTTCCAGGGCGGGGGTGAACGGGCAGCCGGTGCGGCGTGATCTGTGGAACCTGACGACGGCCGGTTTGGCGGCGGCGGCGTCGGAGCTGGGGCGGCCGGTTAAGGATATGGGCGGCACGGCGCGGGACGCGGCGAAGGCCGGCGCCGCGCATGCCCTGGCGGTGACGGACACGATCGACGCGTTCCGTCAGTCGCCGCCGCTGCCGACGAAGCCCGTCGCCCGCCGCATCACGCGCCCCGCCCCCGAGCGGGTACTTGCGGTCCGCCCGCGGGGGCTGGGGCATCTGCGGGGCTGGGAGACCGAGGTGGCGCTGCCGGTCGCGGGCACGTTCACGACACCGGCGAAGGGCAGTCTGCGTGCGGATGCGGTGCTGACTGCGCCTGAGGATCAGGTGTCGGTTTTGTTCGTGGAGGTCGACAATCACACCGAGCCGGCCGCGGTTGTCGCCGCGAAGATTGAACGCTACCGGCGGTTCTTCCAGCGCAAGGTCAAGGACCACCACGGGCGTGACATCGCGATGTGGTCGACGCTGTGGGACGACTCCGGCAGGGGCGGCTACCCGCCCCTCGCCCTCGTCTTCACCAAGGACGTCGGCACCGAAGCCCGCATGAACCGGATGAAGAACATCCGCACCCTTTCCCGCCCGTACTGGGAAGGCCGCTGGGAGAACTATCAGGGTGCCCGCCTCGCCCCGCCCAAGAACGGGGAAGAGGCAGACGGGTGGTGGAACTACACCAACACCGTGCCCGTCATCGCCACCCACCTTGACCAGCTCCGCACCCACGGCCCCCACGGCCCGGTCTGGTGGCGCTTCGGACGCACCGACTGGCAGCCGATCACCGACGCCCTCACCAACACGAACACCCACGACGACTACCTCGACCGGGTGGACAAGCGTCGCGCAGAAGAAGACACCCGCCGCGCTCAGGAGCGGCGTGAGCGCGAGGTGGAGCTGCAGCGCTGGGAGGAGGCCGTGTGGCAGTGCCCTTCGTGCGGCGATGACGTCGACGCCGACGACGAAGACGCCGGCGGCTACCGGCCGGCCGAAGGCGGTCTGTGCCCTACATGCGAACGCGGACGCCGCGAAGCCGAACGAGAGCACCAAGCAGTTGACAACGGCATCCTCGCCCGACTCCGCGCCCGCGCGGAAGGACGGTAGAGAGCCGATCCGGACCGTAGAGCTGTTGGAACTGCCCGTACCTCAGGGACTGGTGTCGGATCTTGTTCCACCCGCCGAGCGGCAGCCGACAAACTCACCACACCGACCTGCCCGGCGTGCCCGCGTGGTGAGTTCTCCCGCGCGGACACGTTCAGTGTCGGTCTGGTGCCCGGTCCGGGCCGGTCAGGCCCGGCAACCTGCCGATAGAGGGTGCAACAGGGGGTGTAACAGAGGGGGCAACAGCCGGTGCAACAGGGGGTGTAACAGGGGTTGCCCAGGAAAAGGCTGGCGCTATGAGTTCGCCCTGCTCAGCATTGGGTTCTCGCTTGGTGAGTGTCCCGACTTCCCCTCGTGCGGCCGTCTCTGCGCCTGGGATCGCTGCTGATGGATGGGGGTGGGCGGGCGGTCTCGGGGAACATGCCGGGCGCTGCGCGCTCAGAGGACGAGTCGCGTCGGCAATGGCCGACGCGGTGTGGCAGGCCCAGCGGCCGGCCGAAGGCGGGCTGCGCCTTCCATGCGACCACGATCACTGAGTGCTGAACGAGAGCCGACGCCCTGATCCGGGTCGCCGGCGTGTACGACGCAGAGGGGGACTGGCGCGGCGGGCGGATCACCAACCTGAAGAAATTGCTCACCCTCGTCTGTCCGGGACCCGGCGCAGCCGTCCGTGTGATGACCGCGTGATCGTCGGAGGGGCCGGTCCGCCGCGTGCGTCGGACCGGCCCCTCCGGGTGGTCAGTGCACTACTCGGGTGACGTTCAGCTCGGCGGCCGTCGTGTACGGTCCGGCGTGAGAGGACGTGGCGACGAGCTTGAGATAGCGGGCCGGCGTGCCGTTCACAGTGACGGTCTGCTCGGCTGTGGTGTTCGGGAAGGTCCCGGTGGCGACCTTGGTCCATGCGGTGCGGTCCGTGCTCGCCCAGACCTCGTATCCGGCTATCCGGCCGTTGGCGCTGTTCTGGCGGGGCAGGTAACGCAGGCCACTGACCTCGAGCTCTTCACCGAGGTCGAGCACGATGTGGTGCGGCAGCGGGTCGGCTCCTCCATACCACTTGGTGTGCCAGATGGTGGCCGGGTTACCGTCCAGGACATTCGCTGCGCGGCCGTCCTCCCCGACGGTCTCCTCGCTGTCGGCCTCGGCCACTCGCATCTGGCCTTGGGGGACGATCGCCGGGTGGAACGTGGTGCCAGTGCCCTTGTCGGTGCTGTTGGCGTTCTTGTAGGTGGCCTGTGCGGACAGGGTGTAGGCACTGGGCTTTGCGTCCGCGGGGGCGGTGACCGCCCAGGTGGTCTTCACCGACTGGTCGGGCTTGACCGTGGTGAACGTGGTGGGCGAGGTGGCCTCGGCCGTCCAGCCGCTGGGCACGGTGAGGCTGACGGAGGCGTCCGAAAGCGCTGCCGGGCTGCTGTCGTTGGTGTAGGTGGTCGTCACGGTGACGGCGGAGCCGGGCTTGAAGACCGAGGGCGTGTCGACCGTGAGCGAGTGGTGCACCCCCATGAAGCCGGGCACCTCCCACCTTTGGTGAAGTTTGCCGTCGCAGTCCCGGAGTTCCGCGGGGGTTCCGTTGGCGATGTCGGAGCCGGGGACGGTCAGGCAGCGGCCGGATGCCGGGTTGAGCAGGGAACCGTCGGCCTTTGGCTGCCAGGTCTGCGCGGGGGTGCCGTCGCAGTCGGCGAGCTCGGTCCCGGTCCCGTTCGCGGTGGCGGCAAGGCACTTGTCGGAGTGGCGGATCGTGCCGTCCGCGTGCCTGATCCACTGCTGGTTGGCGGCGGCTTCACAGTGCCACAGCCCGAGCGCGCCCGGCTTCGCCGGATTGGTCTGGTGGTTTTCCAGGCAGCGCCCGGCCATGCCGCGCAGGCGTGCGGTCTTCGACGTGTCCCACACGTCGGTGATCGTGGAGACGTCCGCGTCGGCCGTGTGGTTGATGTGGTCCAGGCCGTACATGTCCAGCAGCGTGCGCAGCACGTTGTAGTGGTTGATCTTCTGGTCGTACTCGCCGGCCCTGGCCATCGGCCCGACCATGATCGTCGGGATGTGGTTGGCCGGGGTGAAGTCGTCCTCGTCCCAGGTCAGCACGAACAGGCTGTTGTGCGTCTTGGCCCACTGGATGTACGAGTCGAAGGTGTTCTTGACGAAGGCGTCGCCCTGCGCGAGGGTCCCGTCATGCATGCTCTGCTGGCCGTTGCCCACGTAGAAGGAGACGGTGGGCAGCTTGGCGAACCCGTCCGGCGTGGTCGGGAACTCCTCCTGCCGCTTGTCCATCGGGTTCAGATTGCCCGGGGTGCCCGGAATATTCTTGTAGCGGAGCCACTGCGTGGGCAGACCCTGGTTGGCGTAGTCCGCGAAGCTGTACCCGTGGGTCACCAGCTGGTTGGGAAGGTTGTCCGTGTCGACGGACTGCGGATCCGGCCAGGCGCTGCTCTTCACGATGTCCGAGGCGGACAGCAGCGCGTAGTAGTTCGGCAGGCTCGGGTGCGTAACACCGTACGAATTGGTGAACGACGCGCCCTGGGCCTCCAGGGACTTGATGTACGGCACCTGGTCCTGAGGCTTGGTGGACGAGTTCCGAAGGATGTCGTTGTAGCCCTTGTTCTCCATCATCACCATGACCACGTGGTCAGGCTTGGGAACCGCGGTGGATCCCACGACAACCGAAGACTTGGCGTCCGAAGGCGCGGCGTCCGGAGTCGCCGCGGCCGCGGAGACGGTACCCGGAAGGGCGATACATGCCAGCAGAGCCGAGGCCATCAGGCCTCGGATGCTTGGGCGCGGTATGCGCATGCTGGTGCTTCCTTGTTAGTGCGACAGCACACGGGCCGGCATCGCGCCAAGCTCACCGGAAATGCAAACGGTGGTGCTCCCTCTGTGCTTTCGCGTCCATTCATGGCAGCCAGGAGCGTAGATGTACCGTGCATCTGGCCCGGTAACGATCGGTGAACTTCCCTCAAACGCGGCCGCGCAGGGACGGGTCACACCCGAGAACCATGCGAAGGGCCCGGCCCCGGGCGACGGCCATCAACTGCTGCAGCGTCACGGCGACGACTTCGTCGGGGTCGGTGAGCAGGCAGCGAAGCGGATGACCGCGCGGGCGATGCCCTCGGCTGTGCCGGCTGCGATGGCTTCCTGCTCGACATCCAGGAGCACGCGCTGACTCGGGCAACCGGCACGCTGATGATCTGCGGGGTTTTTCGGTGGTGGTTCGACACCCCAACGTCACCCTGACGAGCCGAAGTCAGTATGTGACCCGCATCGAGCGAGGCCAGGGGTGGTGAGCGCGGGCTGGGGTTGGCGGCGCTCCCCGGCACGACCACGCGCCGCAGTGTCGGTGGCCTCATATGATCCGGTTGCCGTCTCGCTCGGCTTCGAGCCAGCCCAGCCGTGCGGCCTGGAAGCCCAGCTGCATGCGATTGTGCACCTTCGCGGCGTCCATCAGGTACCGGATCCGGCGCTGCACCGTCCGCAGGGAGGTGCGCAGTTGGGTGGCGATCGCTTGGTCGGTGAGGCCGGTCAGCGAAAGGCTGAGGATTTGGGCATCCAGGTCATCGATGGCGGGCGCTTTCCCCAAGGTATCTGCAGAGGTGGCAAATTGCGTCGCTTTCTCCCATTCGGACTCGAACAGTGCTATCAGCGCGTCGAGCAGGCTGCTCTCGTGCACGAGCAGGGCTCCCGCTTTGGTGGCGTTGCTCGAACCGAGGAGGGGGACGATTGCGAACTCGCGGTCCACGATGAAGAGTTTCAGTGGCAGCGTCTCAGCGATTCGGACATCTTCTCCTGCGGCTCGCGCCTGGACGATTTCGTCGAACGACGGGGCTCCCTCGTTGAGCATCGTACGTTCGAGTATCACGCGGTAACGGACGCCGCGTGCGATGACCGTGCCGTCGGTCATGTTGCCGGTCGAAAAGACCGGCGCCTTCGCGAAATTCATGACCTCTTTCCGTGCGCCGAGTTGCATGCGTCCGACGCGCTCGCGGATGGCCTTGCTGCCGTGGATCACGTCGACGACGTCCGCAACGCCGCGCCCGAGGGCCGCGCGATAGATCTCGTCGAGGGAGTCGAGCTCGAGTTCCGCCAGCTTGAGCTCGTTCTGTCGCTGGGCCAGGAGAGCCCGTAGTACCGCCGCCGGCGGGGAGGCCACGAACCGGGTGGTGTCCTCGAGGCTGCGCGCGGCGAGCCCACGGTCTGCGAGTATGTCGAGGACGCGCACGACCTGGCGGGCGTCGCAGCCGACGAGTTCGACGAGTTCGGCGGGAGTGGCGGAGGCTACCGAGATCAGGGTGCGGTAGGTCTCTGCCTCTTCGGGGGTCAGCCCCAGCACGTCTGACAGCATGATGATCCTCCACGAAATCGCGAGAGACGGCCGGGGCGAAACTCACATCTCGCCCCGGTCGCGCCCCCTCCGGTTTGGTTCACCGCTTCACCGCTTCACCTCAGCGCAGTTGGTACGCCTTGGGAATCGTCTGCTTGACGGTGTTTCCCGCACTGTCGGTCGCGGTGATCCGCAGTGCGACTCCTCCGGGAGCCTTGTCACGCTTTGGGTGGTTGATCTTCACGGTGAAGGTGTTCTGCCCCTTGGCCTGGGAGCCCGCCGGCTGCCAGGTCTTGCCGCCGTCGAAGCTGGCTTCCGCCCGCAACTCGGTCACGGTCGGTGGCTTGCTGAGCCGGTCCTGGTAGTAGCCGGTGACGGTGATGGGGTGGAGTCCGTCGGCCCTGGCGGTGTTGTCCAGGTCCAGGCCCAGGTCGTACCGCAGGAAGATCAACGGCTCCGGACGGCACGCACCTGGGTCCTTGACAAGGGTGTCCGCGATGCACGGCTGCGACGTCGGCACGTCAGGCTTGGTCGGCCGGTCGGACGTGTATTCCCACGCGGTCTTGACTCCGTTGGTCTCCGCCTGGAACGAGTAGCGGGCTGATTGTGCAGGCAGGTCGTACGTGACGACGTCAGCGCCGACCGCGCACCCCGTCAGCGCGAGAATGGCTACGGCTGCCGACGCCGCCAGGTTCACCGTACGGCGCCACCTCGATGGCGCGGTCGTGTTCATCGGACCAGTCTCCTTAATCGCTTCGGTCATCACGGCCGGCCTCCCGACACCAGGTCCGGCACGTTGCCGGGCTCGCCGAGCTCGATGATGAACCTGGCCGGGACGAGCCGTTGCTGGAATTCGTCGCCGGTGTCGTTGAAGAGGCTTACGCCGCAGGCGGGGGGCGCACAGTTCGCCATCCCGTAGATCAACTGGGCGACACCCGAGTCGTTGACCATGCCGATCACGGCCTGGCGACCGCCCCCACTACCGGTCAGGTACAGGGTGGGCCAGAAGCGGTCGGCTTCCCGGCAGCCGGCACACGGCAGGCCGGTGCTGACGGTGAAGCCCGACTTGGTGCGGACCTGGGGGACCGCGCCGGGGAGGGACGGACCCTCGTTCCAGTCGATCGTGTTCTTTCTGCCGAGCGCCAGGTCCTGAGCTTCGCCCGTGCCCGAGGCATTCGCCACGGACGGCGCGACATATTCCCTGACGGACTGCTCGAAGTGGTCGATCACGTTGTCGTCCCGCGGCCCGACCAATGTGGTGATCTGCCGTTGACTGGCCGGCTTGGGCAGGCCCATGTCCACTGCCGACGGGCCGGAGTTGGTGGTCCGGCTCCAGCTGAAGTAGGGAACCGCGCCAGGCCGGTCGGCGTGGAAGCGGTGATCGACGCGGTCGAGCTCCTCGGGCAGGACCTGGAACGGCAGGTTGGCGGGGATCCGCCCCTTGGTGTTGAAGGCCAGCGCGTAGGTCTTGGCAACTTCGCTGTTGCCGCCGAGTTCCACCTTGACACCGGAGGTCGCCCCGCCCTGGATCCGCCGGATCAGCGTGGCGGCCTCGGCCGGGGGTACGGTCACGATCGGCAGCGCTGCGTACGGTTCGACCGGCGGGCAGCTGTCGGGACCGTTCGCGCATGTGTAGTTCCGCCACGACTCGTACTTCAGCAGGGCGATCCGATCGGTCTCGCCGGCCACCAGCACCCCGACCGCACCCTCGGCGGCAGCCGCCGCCACTCGCTTACGCAGTGCGGTGAAGTCGCCGCAGGTCGTCCCGCAGATGTCGGTCGGCCTCAGCAGTACCAGCGCACCCTTGGCATCGACCTTGGCGAGATCCTCGGCCGAGCCGGTGCCCGCGTAGACGACGGGCTTCTGAACGTTGGTGGGCAGACGGGGAATCGTTGACCGCACAAGTCGGGTGACGGTCTTCCCGTCCTCCTTCCATGACTGGCCGCCGCCGTTTATGGAGGTGTCCGGTGTCGCGTAGCGCGCGTCCAGGTCGAAGGAGTCACCGTTCCCCGTGACCTTCATCGTCACCGACGGCGGTACCAGGACGTGTTGGCTACTGAAGGCAAGTGTCCCGAGGCTGACCTCACCGGTCGGCAGTGCCCACCAGTTCGGCTCACCGGGACCGTAGTCGGTGACCAGCTGTGCGGTGAGCCCCCAGTTGCCGTCCACGGAGGTCCGCTGCTCCTTGAAGACCGCGCGGTAGGTCTCGGCCGGTTCCGGGGCGTTCACCTTGACCGGCTTGGCCTTCCGCAGGTCCAGCTCCACGGTGGTCGGTCCGGTGACCTCCACCTGGGGTGCCATCGGTGCGGCCTTGTGCAGATCGCCGGCCGCGTCCCGCCAGGTCACCGCGAGGGCCGCCATGACAGTGCCGGAGAAAACCCGTGCCTTGGTTGTCTCGCCGCCCGGTACGGCCAGCGGGTCGTCGTACAGCTTCAGCTTGTCCTCGTTCACGGGGACGATCAGCGCGTTGCCGTACGAGACATCGGTGGCGCCGGCCGGAGGAACGACCTTGATGGTCAGGTCGTGGCGGATCGGCTCCAGGAACGCCGAGATCCGCGACGATCCCAGCATCGTTCCCGCGCTGTCCTCGGCGGTCAGGACGCCGGTGTATCCGCCGTACTGCCCGGCACCCTCCAGCACCCTGCCGTCCACGGTCACCGTCACGTCGGCCGAGCCCTTGGCGGGCACGGTCACCTGGTCGCCGCTGAGCTTGAACAGCCCCGCCGGTGCGGGCTTGCCCGAGGAGGAGGCCGAGGCGGAGAGCGTCAGCGTGATCGGCTCGTCGGTCCAGTTGCTGTAGGTGACCGTCCTGGACACCGGCGAGTGCGGGTACTCGGATCGGCCGAAGTTCAGGTTTCCGTCCGGGATGATCTTCGGATCGATCGCACGGGCCAGGTCCACCCGGCCGGCGCCCTGCGCGTACAGGTCATGGCCGACGTCCTTGGCGGTCGCCATCAGCAGCGCCTTGATCTGCCGTCCGGTGAAGTCCTGGTGCTGTTGGGCGATGATCGCCGCGGCGCCGGCCATGTGCGGGGTGGCCATGGAGGTGCCGCTGGCGGACGTGTAGTAGTCGTCCACGGGCTTGCCCATCGCGGTGCCCTTGGCACGGGCCGCGACAATGGCGACGCCCGGGGCCGCGATGTCAGGCTTGGCCGCGCCGTCCCGGAGGCGAGGCCCGCGGCTGGAGAAGGGGGCCATCTGGTCGCTCTTGTCCACGGCCGCGACGGTCAGCGCCTCGTCGGCAGCACCTGGCGACCCGACAGTCCCGGACTTCGGGCCGTTGTTGCCCGCAGCGATGACGAACAGGGTGCCGTAGCCAGTGCTGAGCCTGTTGACCGTCTTACTCAGCAGGTCCGTTCCGTCGGTGGCCTGGCCGCCGAGGCTCATGTTCACCACGTCGGCACCGGACTTGGCGGCCCACTCCATGCCGGCGATGACCGTGTCGCCGGCGCACCTGCCGTCGTTGTCGCAGACCCTGCCGATGAGCAGCTTCGCACCAGGCGCCACACCGCGACGCAGCCCGTCGGAGGCCTTGCCGGTGCCGGCGATAGTGGCCGCCACATGGGTACCGTGTCCGTTTCCGTCCACCGGCCCGTTCGGGCTGTTGGTGAAGTCGACCGCCTCGGCGATCTGGCCGGCGAGATCGGGGTGGGTGGCATCGATGCCACTGTCCAGCACCGCGACCTTCACGTTCGACCCGTCGTAGCCACGGCTCCAGGCGGCAGGCGCGCCGATCTGCGGTACGGACTTATCGAGCTGGATCGTCGTCAGCTCGTTCAGCCATACCTTTTCCACCCCGGCCAGCGGGCCGGTCGCCCGGGCGGCGGAGGCGGACTTGCCGGCGCTCTTCTTCCGTAACTCTCGCCACCACTGGCCGTTGCCCTTGATGGTCATCGAGCGGGCGTTGATGCTCGGGAGGACGGCCTTGGCTGTGGTACCGGTGGCGGTCGCCGCCGTCCGAGCTTTGGTCTTTCCGGTGTACGAGGCGATCACCGGGACCTCACCGGTCCTGCCCTCGGCCGCCCAATCGGCCAGCTTGGCGAGGTTGAAGAGCTCCCAGTCCAGCAGATCGGCACGGAGCAGCGACAACGCGTCCTCCGGTACGACGTACAGCTGGCCGTTCCTGGTGACGGTGTGAAAGAGAACCGACTCGTTCCCGGCCTCGTTGTTTCACGACGCGGATCGGTTGATCTTGCGCCCGTGATGTCGCGTTGATCCCTGCGCGTGGGTGGTGCCGGTCAGGGGTGCGCGTCGGCTGTCGTGCCGGATGACGCCGGGTTCCACGGGCCCGGGGTCTGCCGGTGGCCTCCTCTCGATG
>NZ_JBSFYR010000145.1:0-11371 GCF_053599875.1 Streptomyces sp. NPDC005151
TCGAGCTTGGTCGCAAGACGATCTACCAGGGGTCCCGTTCCTCATTCACACCGGGGTTGCATCGCAGGTCACAGCCCTAACGCACCGGTGTTGACCTGCTGATTAGCTGGTCGGCATGACTGAGCTCGGACCCGTCGCCTGGCCACCTGCCCCGATCAGGACCGAGAGGCTCGTGCTCCGTGAGCCCGAGGCCCGGGACCGTGCGGCAGTCATCGAGTTGCTGGCCTCGCCCGAGGTGGGCACCTTCCTCGGTGGCCCTCGACCGCGTGACGAGCTCGAGCGCGAGATGCCGGGGGCGCCCAGCCGACGCCCCGGCCGTTTCCTCGTCGATCTCGACGGAGCGATGATCGGCCAGATCACGCTCTACAGGGAAACGGGGCACCTTCGTCAGGCTGCCGGGAAAGCCGAGCTCGGTTACTTGTTCCTGCCGGAGGCGTGGGGATGCGGGTACGCCGCCGAGGCGTGCGCAGCGGCACTTGACTGGTTCGTCGGCGCGTTTCCCGGCGAGCCGGTGGTGCTCGCCACCCAGACCGCCAACGAGCGCTCGATGCGCCTCGCGGCGAAGCTGGGGTTCACCGAGGTGGAGCGGTTCGAGGCCTACGGCGCCGAGCAGTGGTTCGGCGTGTGGTCCTCGGTCACGCCGTCCGATTGAGCTCGTGCTCGACAGCGCGGATCCGCAACTCGACAGCACTGCTAGGACGGAGCCCAGCGCTGTTGAAACTCGTGAACATCTCACCAGGCGGAGACGGCCGAACGCCTCCCGAAACGCTGTCGAAGCGCTGTCCGTTCTCGTGGACGAAGCCAGTGACGTTGGATCACCTTGTTCGCCGTCGCTCGTCCGAGTGGCTGTCGAGACAGCGGATGAGGACCGACGGCTTCCCCCAGGAGTGCACTTCCCTGCAGATCATTGGAACCTTCAAGCGTGTGAGGCGCGTGGGGATTGGTGAGCACGAGTGAGGTGACTGGTTCTGTCGTGGCTCCGCCCGTGCTCGGCGTTTCCGGCCTGACCTGACGTCAGGGGGCTGTTGGTTTGTGAGGGAGAGCTTGTGATCGTCTGGGTGAACGGTGCGTTCGGCAGTGGGAAGACCACTCTGGTGGAGGAACTGCGTCCGCGCTGGCCGGAGGCGTTGATGTTCGACCCGGAGATGGTCGGATACGTTCTGCGGGAGATCGTGGAGGTCCCGACCGGTGATTTTCAGGACCTGCGGCAGTGGAGGCGCCAGGTCGCGAGCATGGCTGCGGGCCTGGTTGAGGAGTATGAGCGGCCGGTGCTGGTGCCGATGACGCTGGTCAATCCCGCTTATCTCGATGAGATCTTCGGGGTCCTGAGCGAAGAGGGCATCGACGTTCACCACTTCTTCCTGAAGGTCCCGGAGGACGTGCTGGTCAAACGCATTGATGGGCGGAGCTTCACCCCCGACGACCCGGCAAAGGACGAGCAGGTCCGTGCCTGGTGCAAGTCCAAGATCGAGAAGTGCTTGGCGGCCGTCGATGTTATGCCGCGGGACACCGTGCTCTTGGACGGTCAGTTGACGCCGCAGGAGCTGGCTGATGCGGTGCTCGCGCGGGTTGGTGCAGATACGCGCCGGTGACACCAGGCCGCCTCGTAAGAGCGGGCGACGAGACTCGCTGAGCCGGTGTTTCCCACCCAAGGTGTCTGGGTGGGAAACACCGGGATCCGCCGCTGGTGACACCGAGGGCAACGGCGGATTCGAGGTGGCTGAAGGCGGCAGCCTTGAGCCGGCGGACCTCGTCGCGGTGGTGGGCGTGGTCGCGAGCGGGCCATCCGGGTTGATCTCAGCTATCCCGCAGGCCGGGAGCTTCTGTCAGGCAGCGACTCGCACCGGCACGGGGACACTGACCGGTGACGTGGCCGCAGGGGGCTTCGCCGCTGTCGCGGAGGGCGAGGACGCCGCGGATCTCGGCGAGGGGTGAGTCCGGCCTGCTGGGCGTCGCGGATGAACGCGAGGCGGGTGACGGCTGTGGCGGGGTGGTCGCGGTAGCCGCCCGGGGTGCGCGGGGGTGCGGGCATCAGGCCGGCCTGCTCGTAGTAGCGGATGGTCTTGGCGGTCAGTCCGCTGACGGTGGCGAGGTCTCCGATACGCATGCTTCAAGGCAAGCCCTTGACCTTCCAGTGCACTGGAAGGTCTACCGTCAGCCGCAGAAGCCATGAGCTGGGAGGACAACGCCATGCGGATCACGGTGCTGACGGTTCCGGACTGCCCGAACGGGCCGGTCGTGGAGGAGCGGATCACCGCCGCCCTCGGCGGCCGGAGTGCCGAGGTGGGACTGGTCGAGGTGCGCGAGGAGGACGAGGCCGCGCGCTGGGGCATGACCGGCTCCCCGACGGTCCTGCTCGACGGCGTCGACCCGTTCGCGGTGGCGGGAGCCGTGCCGAGCGTGTCGTGCCGGATCTACCGCAGCGGCGGCACGGTGGACGGGGCGCCCGGCGTGGCCGACCTGTGCAAGGCCCTGACCAGCGCGGGCCTGCCGGGGACGGCGGATGAGGACTGCTGTGAGACGGATTGGTCCGATCCGATCGGGCGGGGCGGCCGTGGCCGGCTCGCTCCGGACGAACGCGGACTGCGGGCCGTCCAGCAGGCCGTGCTGCGGCACTTCGCCGCCACTGGCCGCTCTCCCGAGGACGCCGTGCTGGAGCCGGTCGCAGCGGCGGCCGGGCGGACGGCCCGGGAGGTGCTGGCGGAGCTGGACCGTGAGGACTTCCTGACCCTGGACGGGGACGGGCGGGTCCGGGCGGCGTATCCGTTCTCCGCCGTGGCGACCCGGCACCATGTGCATATCGCCGGCGGCCCGCAGGTGTGGTCGATGTGCGCGATCGACGCGCTCGGTATCCCGGCGATGCTCGGCCGGGACACGGTGATCACCTCGTCCGATCCGGTGACCGGCAAGGAGGTCGCGGTCACCTCGACGGGGGGCACGGCGGTGTGGGAACCGGCTTCAGCCGTTGTGTTCGTCGGCCGCCGTTCCTTCGCCGGGCGCGCTGCGGCAGTGTGCTGCGACGCGCTGAACTTCTTCACCAGCCGCGACTCGGCAGCCATTTGGTCGGAGCGGCATCCGGAGGTGCCCGGCGTCGTCGTCGGCCAGGAGCGGGCGGAGGAACTGGAGCGGGAGACCTTCGGTCCGTTGTTGGCCGAGCGATGAGACGGGTCAGGAATGTGGCGTCACCGGTGCCACGGCCGTGACGCCCGTCGGTTACGGCGTGCTGACGCGCTGCCTGTCCCTGGCGGGGTCGGGCAGGAGGCGGGGGACGGTCCGCACGTAGATGACCATGCCGATGACTTCGACGAGGGTCTGGGTGACCACGATGACCGCGGCAATGGCGTACGGGTCGGGCAGGGCCAGGACGAGGGGCAGGACGACCAGGGAGTTGCGGGTGGCGCCGGTGAAGACGACGGCTCGCCCGTCGGGGACGTCGAGCTTGAAGAGGCGGGCGACGGCCTTGCCGGCGAAGGCCATCACGATCAGGAACGCGGCGTAGAAGGGGACAACCTTGGCGACGTCGGTGAGGTTCCCGCCGAGTTTGGGGACCTGGGAGGCGACGACGACCAGCAGGGTCGCGGCCATGAGCGGGACCATCGTGGTGGTGGCCGCGTCGGAGACCTTCTGTCCTGCAGGCTTGCGTGCGGCCCATGCCTGGAGGGCCCAGGCCAGGGCGAGCGGGATGACGATGAGGATCAGGAAGGCTTCCAGAAACGGGCCCGCCTCGACGATGTCGGCCAGCTCGGAGCCCATGAACGCGTACAGGAAGACGGGCAGCAGCAGCATCTGCCCGACCAGCAGGAGCGGGGTCGCGGCGAGCAGGCGCCGGCTGGCTCCGCCGGCGAGGCCGCTGAAGACGATGACGTAGTCGACGCACGGGCAGAGCAGGACGAGCAGGACGCCGATACGGACGGCCTGGTCCGTGGGCAGGAAGCTGAACATCGCGGCGACCACCGCGGGAACGATCAGGAAGTTCACCGCGAGCGTGGCGGCCAGGAACCGGCCATCCCTGAGGGAGCGCAGGAGTTCGGCGGCAGGGACCTGGAGGAAGGTCACGAACAGCAGGGCGCCCAAGACCGGGTTGATGGCGTGTTCCAGGCCGGGCCCGGCGGAGGGGACGGCCAGCCCGAGGGCGGCGCCGGCGGCCATCGCGGCGATGTAGATCACCACCTGGTGGTCTTCCATCCGCTCCACCAGCGACCGAGGTTCCTGCGACACCCGTACGACTCCCTCACATGCAACGTCCGGCCGGCCCGGACCCGCCCATCCTCACAGGCCGGGAGCCGAGCCCGGCCCCGGGTCAGCGGTCGGCGCGGTCCGGTGCGGTGGGCATACCGAGATCGACCGGGCCCTCGTCACCGGTGGAGCAGGCCACCGCCCGGCGGCGGCGCCGGACGAGAACGAAGCTGATCCCGGCGCCCGCGGCCACCACCGCGAGGGCCGGCATCCAGAAGGCGCCGACGGCGGAGGTGAGCCCGATCCCGCCGAGGACGGCGAGCAGCGGGCCCGCGCAGCACACCGCGCACGCGGCGAGTGCGGCGAGGCCGGCCAGGGCCGTGCCCCACGGGCCGGACCGGCGTGAGAAGGAGGAAGGGGAGGCGGTGGTCATGCGGTCACTCCGAACAGGTCGGTGAGCAGGGAAGCGGCGTTCTCGGGGGCGCGCACGTTCAGGACGAGTGTGGCCGGGGTCATCTGCAGGGTGAAGTCGAAGAACGAGCAGCAGTCCTGCTCGGCCGCCGCCAGCGCGGCGATCTCACCGGCGAGCTCCGGTCCGGCGGGGAACGTCAGCCGCAGCCCGTCCGGAATCTCCTGGCGGCCGGACGTCTTGGCCATCAGCGCCCGCCACTGGCCGGTGCGTTGCCCGAGCTGCCCTGCAAAGAGTGTGCAGGCGACCGGCGCCTGCCGCCACGCCTCCTCCTCTTCGGCAGCCGGCCGGGTCGGCGACAGGGTGACTGCGACCGGGCCCGGCCCGGCCGTCTCACCGGTGCAGCCGCAGCCGGGGCCGCAGGCTCCCTCCGGCGCCGGGCCGGACAGCTGTCCGTGGACTTCGGTCAGGCGGTCGGAGAACGCCGTCAGCTCGGCCAGGCGCCGGTCCGCGTCCGCGATCCGGTCCGCGACCAGGGGCAGCATCCGGGCCCGCACCGCCGCACAGACACCCTGCTCCCACACGCCGAGGAGGTCGCGGATCTCCTCCAGCGGCAGCCCCAGCACCTTCGCCGAGGAAATGAACGCCAGGCGCTCGACCGCGTCCTCGCCGTATATCCGGTAGCCGGAGGCGGTGCGCTCGGCGGGCAGCAGCCCGGCCGTCTCATAGAACCGCAGCGTGGTGGCCGGGACGCCGGAGCGTTCGGCCAGCTGCGAGATGCGGTACGTGGTCATGAACCCGACGGTAAACCTTCGACCCGGCTCGAAGGTCAAGCCCGGAGGCGGTCCGGTCCGGTGCGCTATCCGGCGCTGATGTCGCGGAGCAGGCCCCGGATGCGCCGCTCGATCTCGTCGCGGATCGGCCGGACGGCCTCGACGCCCTGTCCGGCTGGGTCCTCCAGCTGCCAGTCCAGGTAGGTCTTGCCGGGGAAGACGGGGCAGGTATCGCCGCAGCCCATCGTGATCACCACGTCGGACGCCCGCACGGCCTCGGCCGTCAGGACCTTCGGGATCTCGGCGGACAGGTCGATGCCGACCTCCGCCATCGCGGCGACGGCGGCCGGGTTCACGGCGTCGGCCGGCGCGGACCCGGCGGAGCGGACCTCTACGGACTCGCCCGCGAGATGGGTGAGCCAGGCGGCGGCCATCTGCGAGCGGCCGGCGTTGTGGACGCACACGAACAGCACGGACGGCTTCGAATTCTCAGACACGGGCGGAACCTTCCGAGGCGGCGGCCCGCGCGGCTGCCGGGGTGGGCTGGGGGAAGAAGCGGCGGGCGGCCAGGGCGACGTAGACCAGGCCGATCAGGACCGGCACCTCGATGAGCGGGCCGACGACCCCCGCGAGGGCCTGGCCGGAGGTCGCGCCGAAGGTGGCGATGGCGACCGCGATGGCCAGCTCGAAGTTGTTGCCCGCCGCGGTGAATGCCAGCGTGGTGGCCTTCGGGTAGCCGAGCCCGACCGCGCGGCCGGCGGCCATCGACCCGGCCCACATCAGCGCGAAGTACACCAGCAGGGGCAGCGCGATCCGGGCCACGTCCAGCGGCTTGGAGGTGATGGCATCGCCCTGGAGGGCGAACAGCACGACGATCGTGAACAGCAGCCCGTACAGGGCGAACGGCCCGATGCGCGGGATCAGCTTCGTTTCGTACCAGGTGCGTCCCTTGGTCTTCTCTCCGATCCGGCGGGTGAGGAACCCGGCCAGGAGCGGGATGCCGAGGAAGATCAGCACGGAGCGGGCGATCTCCCACACCGACACGTCGAGGGCGGTCTGCTCCAGGCCCAGCCAGCCGGGCAGCACGGACAGGTAGAACCAGCCGAGCAGGCCGAACGCGAGGACCTGGAAGACGGAGTTCAAGGCGACGAGGACGGCGGCGGCCTCGCGGTCGCCGCAGGCGAGGTCGTTCCAGATGATCACCATGGCGATGCAGCGGGCCAGGCCGACGACGATCAGGCCGGTGCGGTACTCCGGCAGGTCCGGCAGGAACACCCACGCGAGGGCGAACATCAGCGCCGGGCCGACAACCCAGTTCAGCACCAGGGACGGGACGAGCAGGCGCCGGTCGCGGGTGACGGTGTCCAGGCGGTCGTAGCGGACCTTCGCGAGGACCGGGTACATCATCACGAGCAGGCCGAGCGCGATCGGCAGCGAGACCCCGGTGACGGTCACCTTCGCGAGCGCGTCGCCCAGGCCCGGGACGAGGCGGCCCAGGCCCAGGCCGGCGGCCATCGCGGCCAGAATCCACACGGCCAGGTACCGGTCGAGGAACGACAGCCGCCCGGCGACCGGCCCCGCAGGCACCGCCGTGGTGGTGACTTCGGCGCTCACGAAGCGGGCCCGGCAGGAACGGCCTCGGAAAGCGGCTGCCTGGCGGGGCGGGTGAGGATCGCGGCCAGGCGGTCGGTCATCTCGGGAAGCAGCCGGTAGTACACCCACGTCCCGCGCCGCTCGGAGTCGATGAGCCCGGCCTGCTTCAGCAGCTTGAGGTGGTGGGAGATCGTCGGCTGCGACAGGTCGAAGGCCGGGGTGAGGTCACAGACACAGACCTCACCGCCCGCGCGGGAGGCGATCATCGACAGCAGCCGCAGCCGAACCGGGTCGCCCAGGGCCTTGAACACCTTCGCCAGCGTCTCGGCCTGGTCCTCGTCCAGCGGGGCGGTCAGCAGGGTGGGACAGCATCCGCCGGCGCCGTCCCGGCCCAGCACCACAAGCTCTTGTTTCGACATACTTCTATGTTGACGTTTTTCGATCCAAGGCGCAAGGTTGAATCGAAAGACTTCAATTCAACCTGATCGGGGAGACCGCCATGTCCCGTGCCCAGCTCGCGCTCAACGTCGCCGACCTCGAAGCGTCGGTCGCCTTTTACTCCAAGCTGTTCGGTGTCGAGCCCGCCAAGCGGCGCCCAGGCTACGCCAACTTCGCGATCACCACGCCGCCGCTCAAGCTCGTCCTCATCGAGGGCGAGCCCGGCCAGGAAACCCGCCTGGACCACCTCGGCGTCGAAGTCGAGACCACCGATGAGGTCACCGCCGCCGCCACCCGCCTCAAGGACGCCGGGCTCGCCACCCTGGAGGAGAACGACACCTCCTGCTGCTACGCCCTCCAGGACAAGGTGTGGGTCCACGGCCCCGGCAAGGAGCCGTGGGAGATCTACGTCGTCAAGGCCGATGCCGACCAGCTGGGCAAGAGCCCCGTTCTGGACGGCGACGCCTGCTGCACCGGGCAGGGCGAGACAGCTGAGGCCACAGCGTCCGCGCCGGCTGCTGCGGGCTGCGCCTGCGGCAGTTGAGCGGCGCCGTTACCCCTCGTCCGGCTCGTCCTCCTGCGCGGCGTCCAGGTCGCGCAGGGGCCGCAGGCCCCCGCCCACAGGGGTGGAGGCGCGGAAGCTGTAGCGGCCCAGGACGTTGAGATTCGCGTGGCGCAGAGGGGACAGGCGGGCCACGTCCTGGTCCAGGACCTCGTGTTCGCGCTGGTCGTCGGGCAGTGCCCGCAACGCGGCGGTCGCGGCGTCCATGTAGCGGGTCGTCCACAGCACGGCGGCGTTCGTTGCGACAGGTCACTTGCATACTTGCCCCGAGACGCACAGGACGAAGGCGATGCGACATGACTGCACCCAGCCCGGAGCACGGGCACGGCCCGGACCACGGCTACCTGCTCGACAACCGGCAGTCCGAGGCGGGCATCCGCTTCGGCGCCCTCGCCGAACTCTTCGACCCGGTGACCTTCCGACATGTCGACCGGCTCGGCATCACCGCGGGCATGCGCTGCTGGGAGGTCGGAGCCGGCGGCCCCTCCGTTCCCGCCGGCCTGGCCGCGCGAGTCGGTCCGACCGGCGCGGTGGTCGCGACGGACATCGATGTGTCGTGGGCGCAGGGCGCCGCGGACGAAGTCGTCGAGGTACTGCGCCACGATGTCGCCGCCGATCCCCCGCCTCCCGGTGGCTTCGACCTGGTCCATGCCCGGCTGGTCCTGGTGCACGTCACCGACCGTGCCGAGGCGCTGCGCCGCATGATTCAGGCGCTGCGGCCCGGTGGTGTACTCCTGCTGGAGGACGCCGACCCCGGGTTGCAGCCGCTGCTGTGCCCGGACGAGTCGGGCCCCGAACAGCGCCTCGCCAATCGCCTCCGGTCAGGCTTCCGCGAACTCATGGCGGCCCGCGGTGCAGACCTCGCCTACGGCCGGACCTTGCCCCGCCTGCTGCGCGAGGCGGGTCTGGACGATGTGCAGGCCGATGCGTACTTCCCGATCACCTCACCGGCGTGCACCGTCCTCGAGGCCGCCACCGTGCGCCAGATCCGCGACCGGCTCGTGACGTCGGGTCTCGCCACCGACGAGGAGATCGACCGGCACCTGAAGAACGTCGCCACCGGACGCCTCGATCTGGCCACCGCTCCGCTCGTCTCCGCGTGGGGACGCCGGCCGTAACGCCCGGGGAGGCTCTCGGAATCCCGGGCCGGCGACCTGGAATTGGCCTTGGTCCGCCGCTCTCCAGAACCTCTACGGTCATCCCATGAGGATCCGAATCGTCGACGCGTTCACCGACCGCCCCTTCACCGGCAACCCCGCAGCCGTCCTGCTCCTGGACTCCGACACCTTCCCCGAAGCCGACCGGCTCCAGCAGGTCGCTCTGGAGATGAACCTCTCCGAGACCGCCTTCGCGCACCCCCTGCCGCCGGGTGGAGAGGCGGACTGGGCGCTGCGCTGGTTCACCCCGGCCACCGAAGTGGACATGTGCGGGCACGCCACCCTCGCCACAGCCCACGTCCTGCGCACGACCGGAACGGCCGGCGGAACTGTGCGCTTCGCCGCCCGCTGCGGGATCCTCACCTCCACCGCCCACCCGGACGGCTCACTCACACTCGACTTCCCCACAGCCCCGCTCACACCGGCCTCCACCCCGGCCGGACTGGCCGTCGCCCTGGGCGCGGAACCGCTGTCCGTCCACGACACCGGCGCCCACATCGGCGACCTCCTCGTCGAACTGGCCGACGAGGAGTCCGTACGGGGACTGACCCCGGACTTCGCCGGGCTGGCCGCCTGCTCACGGCGCGGCATCATCGCCACGGCCGCCGCCGAGGACCCGGCCCATGGCTACGACTACGTCTCCCGCGGCTTCTTCCCCCGGGTCGGTATCGACGAGGACCCGGTCACCGGCAGCGCCCACACCGCGCTGGCCCCCTTCTGGTCGGCCCGGTTCGGCCGTGACGAGCTGACCGGCCTGCAGGCCTCCGTCCGTTCCGGCCTGGTCCGAACATCGCTGCGCGGCGACCGCACACTGCTGACGGGCAGCGCGGTGACAGTCGTCGACGGAGAACTGCTGACCACGTTCTGACCGACGAGAGAGGGGGCGTACGCAATGAGTCGGTACGCCCCCTCCTTGCGCGCCACCCCCTCACGGAATGGGCAGCCAGCCCACCTTGCCGGCCAGCAGCGCGTATCCGACGAACGCCCCGATGTCGAGCAGCGCATGCGCCGCGACCAGGGGCCCGACGCGCCCCCAACGCCGGTACAGCAGCACGAAGACAACGCCCATCACCATGTTGCCGATGAACCCGCCGATCCCCTGATACAGGTGGTACGAGCCGCGCAGCACCGAACTCGCCACCAGGGCGGCCATCGGCGTCCACCCCAACTGCCCGAGTCTGCGCAGCAGATACCCGACGACGATCACTTCCTCCAGCACGGCGTTCTGGAGTGCGGAGAGGATCAGTACCGGGAACTTCCACCACACGTCGGGCAGCGACTCCGGAACCACCGTGAGATTGAAACCGGCGGCCCGCGCCACCAGATAGAAGGCCAGCCCGGCGCTGCCGATGCCCGCCGCGATCACCGTGCCGCGCCCCAGGTCCGACCCTGGTCTGGTCCGGTCGAAGCCGATGGCCCGCAGGCCCACACCCTCCCTGATCAGCAGATGCGCCACCAGTGCCACGGGGACCAGGGCCGTGGCGATGCCGAAGAGCTGCCAGGCGAGATCCAGCCATGGCCGTCCCGGGGCGTATGAACTGTTGAGCGTCGCGGCCTGATCCTTCAAACCCCCTGGTTTCGTCAGTGATCCGACAAAACTGATCAGGGCAGACACTCCGCTGGCACCCAGCGAGAGAGCCAGCACCAGCACCGTTTCGGACCGCAGGATCCGCCGTGACACGGCCTCTTGGGGACAAGAATCAGCCACGCACCCCTCCGTCACCTGTACACCTGCCTTCAGTTGTGCATTCGCATCTCATCCCACTCCCCGTCCCGCTGGAGTCTCGAATGCAGGTACGAAAATCATGCGCGACCGGCCGGGGAACGACCACCATTGACGATGGTGTGGTGCCCCTCCTTGTTCATCCTCAAGGAGGGGCACCACCGACATGGGACGTCACAGCTTGCCCGACGACTACGCGACGGATGGCAGCGGGGACGGTTCTCCGCCGGCACCCGCACCCCGGACTATCAGATCTGGCTGCCCGACTCCGACCTCTGGCTGGACCGTGCCCCGACCGGTGGCGGCGGGTACCAGGTCAACGACCCTGCCGAGATCCAGGCGGTGATTCTGCAGGCAGTGATGACGGCCGGGCAGACCGGCCGCGCGGCCCAGGAATAGCCGTGCCCAGGCGGGCACCGGCCGGGGACGGCAGACACCGGGCGCGCTGAGAGCCTGTCGGGTGACCTTCGATCGGAAAGCGGACGCGGTCTGGTGCGTGCGATTCCAAGGCGCTGGAAGGTCCTCGGATGGGGTCTCCCC